>NZ_QZEG01000040.1:0-28379 GCF_009917605.1 Anaerotruncus sp. 1XD42-93
TTTGCCGCCGCCTTGAATCCACAGCGTCTTCTTGATATCCTTTTTGGATAATTTCAAATGCTGTTGCCCTGTCATAGGGAGGAGGGATGGTTGTCCCGTCCCTGTTTCTATGCTATACTGTTCTTATTTTCAATCGCTTTTCGCATCTAAAAAAATTTGAAAGGTGGCAGGAGGGGTAACATGCGGGTTTTGATCGTGGAGGACGAACGCAGGCTGGCGGATGCGCTCTGCCAGATCATGAAGGGACAGAAATACGGGGTGGACGCGGTTTATGATGGGCAGGATGGGTTTGACTATGCCATGAGCGGTCAATACGATGTCGTGGTGCTCGACGTAATGCTCCCCCGCAAAAACGGGTTCGAGGTGGTCCGGGCGCTGCGTGCACAAAACAACCCGATCCCGGTGCTCCTGCTCACCGCCCGGGAGGAGATTGCCGACAAGGTGACCGGCCTCGACTGCGGTGCGGACGACTACATGACCAAACCATTCTCCCCCGAAGAGCTGCTCGCCCGGGTGCGTGCACTCTCCCGGCGGCAGGGAGAGGTGCAGTTGGAGGAGCTGCGGTTTGACGACCTCTGCCTGGGCCTTTCGACCCGTTCCCTCTCCCGCCGGGAAAAAGCGGTAACCCTCGGCTTTAAAGAGTTCGAGGTCCTGCGGATCCTGCTCTCCAACCCGAAGCGGATCGTCCCGAAGGAGGACCTGCTGACCAGGGTCTGGGGCACCGATTCGGATGCTGAGGACAACAACGTGGAAGCCTACATCTCGTTTCTGCGCAAAAAATTAGCCTACCTCGGCTCCCGTGTCGGTATCGGCACAGTACGCAAGGTAGGGTATCGACTGGAGATCGCACAGCTATGATCCATAAACTGCGCAAAAAATTCATCTTGATCAATATGATGCTGGTAGGGGCTGTCCTGTTGGTGGTATTCTGCGCAGTCTGCCTTTCCACCCATCACCGCCTGCGTGAGGACAGCCTGAATGCCATGCGGCAGGCTGTCAGTTACCCGTTTGACGAGAAGTTCCCGCATCTTGAGATCGGTAGAAAGGAGCGGCGTTCGAAGGGCAAACCAATGCCGATGATGCCGGTTTTTGTCGTCGAGCTGGCTGGAGATGGCTCGGCCGCATCGGTCCGGGGAAAAAATGTCACCGTCGATCCGGATGCGGTTGCCGAACTGGTTGATGCAGCGCAGGCCGACGGTGCACGATCGGGGCGTCTGCCCTCCTATGGGCTGCGCTATCTCATCGCAGACAACCGGGACAGAACGCAGATTGCATTCGCAGACACTGGCAGTGAACGGCAGTCGATGCTCAATCTGCTGCTGACCTCGCTGGTAGTGGGTATCTGCGCGCTCGGGGCCTTTTTCGCAATCAGCGTTTATCTGGCACGATGGGCACTGCGTCCGGCCGAGCGCGCATGGCAACAGCAGCAGCAGTTTGTCGCCGACGCTTCCCATGAACTGAAAACCCCGCTCACCGTAATTCTGGCGAATATGGGAATCCTGCTTTCGGCACAGGACCAGATCGGCCCGGCGGAGATCAAATGGGTCGAAAATACACAAGCCGAAGCCCGGCGGATGAAACAACTGGTGGACGATCTGCTGTTCCTGGCCCGGGCGGATGGCGCCAAAAACAGGCTGGCCTTTTCCCGGTTCAGCCTGAGCGATGCGGTCTGGAGCGCACTGCTTCCGTTTGAAGCACTGGCGTTCGAGCAGGGGGTGGACCTGCAAAGCGAGATCGAACCAGACCTCTGGCTCACCGGACACGAGGGACAGATCCGCCAGCTTACCGCCATCCTGATTGACAATGCCTGCAAATATGCCGGAAAGCGCGGGACGGTTACCGTCACCCTGCGGCGCACAGGGGAGCAGCTTCTGCTTTCGGTACACAACACCGGCAGCCAGATCCCGGCGGATACGCTGCCCCACCTGTTCGAACGGTTCTACCGCGCTGACCCTTCCCGGGCGCGGGAACGGGGCGGCTACGGGTTGGGGCTGGCGATCGCGCAGACGATTGTGCAGTCCCATTGCGGCAGGATTTCGGTCGAAAGCAGCGCCGCGCAGGGCGGTACCTGTTTCACTGTCCAGCTTCCGCAGAATCCCCCGCGGAGCGGAATCAGAGAAACAACGTCAGGATTGGGACGGTAACCATCGAAAGTGCGGTGGTCAGGAAGATACACTTTGACCCGAAATAGGAGTCCGCGCCGTACTGTTCCGCGAGCAGCGCGGTGGTGGTTCCGACCGGCATCCCCGACATGACGGTCGCAACCGTCACAAGCATCGGGTCGAGCCGGAGCGCTTTCATGATACACATGACTGTCAACGGGATCAGCAGCAGCCGCACTGCCGCCAGGTAGCAGACACTCGGCTCGATCACCGTTTTAACGTCGATGTCCGCAAGGATTGCACCAATCACGATCATCGAGATCGGGGAGGTGCAGTTTCCGATATTCTGAATCACCGTGTCAAAGAGCGGCGGCAGGTGAAACTGGGTAATCGTCCGCAGCACCCCCAGCGCAATCGCGATAATTCCCGGGCTCAGCACCACGTTTTTGATCCGGGTTTTGAGATCGGCTTGGGTGAAGAGCGAGATACCTGCCGACCACATGAAAATCCGGTTCGGGATGATAAACACCGACGCATAAAACAGGGCCTTCTGTCCATAAGCCCCGGAGATGATCGTCATGCCTGCGAAGCTCGCGTTGGTAATCAGGGTCCCATACCGGAGAATACTGCTTTTCTCGTAAGGATACCTGCGGTAGAGCAGCTTTCCAAGCAGCATTGACCCGAAGCAGACGCCAAACGAGAGCAGGAGGATCTGGGATGCGTTTTTCGCCTCCTGCAAGGTGATGTCCTGGCCGAACGACTGGAAGATCAGGCATGGCAGCGCAATCCGGATAATCAGGTCAACAAGGCTCTGCCGCGACTGTGGGGTAATGATCCGCCGTTTGCGCGCATAAACCCCCACCAGCAGGTAGATCAGCAGGATCATCTGCGTATTGAGCATCGTAATAAAGTTTTCCATACTCTGCCCCCTCTTCTCTGTCTCAAACGGTTTGGTTCTACTGATGGAGCACACTCCGTTCCCGCCCCGACGCAAGAGCTGCATTACAGTCCGCATTCAGCCCAGCTGCACATTCCTCCGGTGTTACCCGGCCGGCCAGCAGGTCGGCAATATGGGGATAGAACACGCTGCGGACCGAATCGCTGGACCCCTGCCAGTTCGGGCTGTTGTTCATGAAATCCACCACATGGCTCGAATTGGCGGCAAAATCGCTCAGCATGGTGATCTGGCCCGCATATTTTTTCGACACGGTCTTGCTCATGGGAATGTTCCCCGCAGAAAGCTCCAACCACTCGGGTGTTTCATAAAGATAGCGAAGAAACGCTTTGGCGATCCGGATTTTGGCGTCGTCACCATTGTCGAATATCTCAAACCCATTGGGGAAAGAGGTGGCCACATCGCCCGGATAGTTGACAAAACCATAATTGCTCAGATCATCGTAGAGGCTTTTGTTTGCACCATTAAAGTTATACAATACCAGCTTTTTGGTCGAAAACAGCTCGCTGCAATCCTTCATCTCCAGATTTTCCGGATGCGGAGGATACCAGCCGCGTTCCACCCCGCTCTGAAGCCATGTCAAAGCCTGAACCGCTTCGGGGGATTCCAGATCAAAATTCCCGTCGGCATCAAAAATTTCGCTGCCAAATGCGCGGAGATAGGACATGATATGGGTATCCCCCTGGTTGTTTTTTCCGTACATCGCAAGCGGGTGGACGTCCTCGGGCAGGTTCGCGGCGAGCGTATCCAGAATCTCGGTCCACTCGTCCATCGTCCAGTTCTGGATTTCCGTCCCCTCTCCGCAATAGGAATCCAATCCGCAGGAACGAAAATATGCCTTATTGTAGATCAGGATGTTCTGCATCGTCAGAAACGGCATCATATAGGTGTTCCCGTTGGTCCTGCTGATGGTCCAAGCCGAATCGTAAATGTCGGCCCGGATGGCATCGGTAATCATGTCATCCAGCGGAACCACCCGCCCGGTATGGATATAACCCGCCATATTGAAATAACCTTCATACAGAATATCCGGCGCGTCCTCGGTGTCGAAGGTTTCGGTGATCGCTGAAACCTCGTCGGCAAGAGCGAACATCTTCACGTCGATCGTCACATTGGCATCCTCATACTGCGCGGCAAACGCCTGACCGACCCGTTCCAGAAACGCCTGTGTATTGGTAATCTCCGGGTTGCTGACGCAGTTCATCTCCTGAGCGGGTGCCTTCAGAATGATGGTCACATCCTGCTTTCCCTGTCCAGATGCCCCTTCAGGCCGCACGCCGGCCCCGCACCCGGACAGCAGGCAGACTGCTGCCGCAAAAAGGACGATGACCCTCCGCAACTCTCTCATTCCAGACGCCTCCCATCAGATTTTGGAACCAACATGTGAGGGAATGCCCGCGCTCCCTGCACTCAGCTTTTTCAACAGAACGCTGACATCAATGGGTTTGGCAAGGAAGTCGTTCATCCCGCTTTCAACAGCCCGATCCCGGTCCTCCTTAAAGGTGTTCGCGGTACAGGCAAATATAACAACCGTCTTGGCATCCGGCCTGTTCAAACTGCGGATCTCCATGGCGGCTGAACAACCGTCCAGAACCGGCATCTGCATATCCATCAGAATAATGTCAAATTCCCCTGTCTCGGAATCTGCAAACCGCTGTACAGCTTCCTGCCCATTTTCGGCATGAACCACTTCGAATCCTTCGTCCGACAGAATCTCCATCAGGATTTCAGCGTTCAGCTCGTTATCCTCCGCCATCAGGATTTTTACCGGTTTGCCGGGATATACGGCGTGCTCGTCGGCCGCCGCCTCATCGACGTGCGGGTCTGTATACTCTGCAATCTCGGATGGAAGCGAAACGGTGAAAACGGTCCCTACATTCAGTTCGCTTTCCACGCGGATATCCCCGCCCATTGCATCCACCAGCAGCTTGCTGATAGCCATGCCAAGCCCGGTCCCCTTCACGCTGTCGGAAGTCTTGTTGCGCTCCTGGCTGAACGCATCAAAAATCTTGTCGATAAACTCCCTGCTCATCCCAAGGCCCGTGTCCTGACAGCGATAGATTGTGGTCACATGCGTTTCATCCGTTTTTTCCTGGCTGACCGAAAGCGTAATGGAGCCGCCCTTTGGAGTAAATTTAGCGGCATTCCCCACAATATTCATCAGGACCTGTTTGATCCGGGTGCTGTCCCCCATGACACAAGGCTCCAGAACCTCCTGCTCGACGATAAACTGAACGCCGCGGCTCTCGATATTGTCCCGCTGCATCGACCAGATCGCATCGACCAGCATTTCCACCAGGAGCGGTTCGTTGATAAGGTCAACCTTGCCGGCCTGCAGCTTGGACATGTCCAACACATCGTTGACCAGCGAAAGCAGATAGTTCGCGGTGCTGTGGGATTTGCGCAGCCAGTCCTTGACCTGCTCCTCCTGGATCGGGTCGCCGATGCGGCTCATCATCAGATGGTTCAGACCGATCAATCCGTTGAGCGGCGTACGGATCTCATGGCTCATGTTGGAAAGGAACTCGCTCTGGGATTTTGCTCGTGCAACTGCCTGAACCGCCCTGTAATGGGATGCGGTCAGCGCCAGCAGCAAAAGCGTTGCCACCAGCATGACAACCGCCAGCATGACAACGCTGAGAATGGCAAACGCCTGACTTCTTTCCGTAAAGGCCCTGTTTTCCACAACCATCATGAAATACCAGTCGATGTTATCTTCAAAAGGGGTGAAATAAAGCAGCTTCCTGACCCCGTTGACATCCGTATAATGGAAACTGAACGTTTCGGAATTCTGCATCTTTTGGGCAACCTGTTCATTGCTCAGGTCTGCATGTGTGCCCGCAGACAGTATATTATAAAAATTATCCGCTTCATTCAGATAAAGGGTCTTTTGGATGCCAATAACATAGTCCCCCGATGTGCTGACCACCGTACAATAGCCGCGACGGACACCGTCTTTCAGAAAGCTGTCCAGAATGATATGGCGCTGGATGGTATTGATATCGCTCAGGCCGATCAGAGCGCGCATCTTGATTCCGTCGACCTCAAAGTTGTCCAGACCAATCCCGTACAGAACATATTCCCTTGACATCCCGGCCTCTTCCGCCTTGTCATCCCAGCGAGCCACAACCCGCTCTTCTTCATTAGAAAAATATGGAAGAAGATCAACCTGCCGGTTCATGGTGTCCTGTGCGGGATCATAGACCACATATTTGTCTGTATAGACTTTCCCGTCCTCCGCCAACAGATAAATATGAGAAAAATCACTGGTAGAGCACTCCAGATTCATACGGGTTTCCGCTTCAAGGATGGACTGGCAACGATAGGACGCAAACCGTTTCGCCATCCCTTCCAGTTCATCCCAGCTTGTCTCAATGAATGCTTCGATGCTCCGTTTATCGTGTTGGGACAGCTCGCTGATGGTATTCAGCATGTTATGGGTAACCATCTGGTTTAACTGGCTGATATAGACCGCCATTGTTATGCTGATGATAAAAAGACCCGCAACGATTTTCAAAACGAACGATACTTTTGAATTCGGCTTCATAGCTGCCCATACCACCTTGCATTCATCCGGATTCCCATGCCACCGCCAGACCATTGGCTGATGATTCCGCAGTAAGATCAACTTTGAACTCGCTCTGCCGGTTTTAGCCCTGATGTAACATATGCAGAATGCTGTAAAACGATACAGCGTCCTTCAAGGAAGGCAAAACGACAACAACGTTCTGCTTTTATTCATATAATTATAGCATAGCCAGGCTGGAAAGTCCATGTCTAAATTCGAGTGCGATCTTCTCAAGAAAATATAGAAAAATCTGTTGACATTTGCATAAAAATCCTGTATGATAAATAACGTTGTAAGGAAAGCAGCTTCTGACCGAATGGTTCCCCGGTGGGTGGACATGCAGGATTGCTTTTGTCTTTCAATCCGGCCCGGTAGTTCAGTTGGTTAGAACGCTAGCCTGTCACGCTAGAGGTCGTGGGTTCGAGCCCCATCCGGGTCGCCACTTTCTGTTGGAATTTTGTATTGCGGGTTTAGCTCATTTGGTAGAGCGCCACCTTGCCAAGGTGGAGGTAGCGAGTTCGAGCCTCGTAACCCGCTCCAGAAAAACTGGTATGTATTGCATATCAGTTTTTTTATTTTCTGTAAGCATCTGCGGTCCGATCAGATAACGCCAAATAGGCCGAAACTGCAGGAGGCGATTTTGATGGATTTTTTAACACAGATACAAGAATACCGACCCTGCTGTGAGCAGGAAACGATTGACCGGGAACGTATCCTCTCGCTGGCGAAGTGGTTTTCAGAAATGATCCTGACCCGGGACTGTGAGCTTGCACACATCACCGGCTCAGGGATGATTTTCAATCCCAAACGAGACCATGTTCTGATGGTTTATCATAACCTCTATAAAAGCTGGTCCTGGACAGGCGGCCATGCAGATGGTGAGCCGGACCAGCTTTCCGTTGCCCTACGGGAGGCCAAAGAGGAAACCGGCGTTCATGGGATACGTGCTCTGGATACCGGCATTGCAGCGCTTGACCTGCTGTCGGTCCCTGGACACTATAGACACGGGCAGTATGTTTCTGCGCATCTTCACCTTTCAGTCTCCTACCTGCTCGAGGCGGATGACAGCCAGCCGCTCACGGTCAGGCCCGAAGAGAACAGCGGCGTGCAGTGGATCCCAATCGACCATCTGGAGGAATTTTGCAGCGAACCGGCGATGCTCCCGATCTATCAGAAACTGATTCGAAAGGCGGTGGAACTCTGATGGAGCTTCAGGAGATCGTCCGCCCTCTGATCGAGTGGTATCAGGCCAACAAGCGGGATCTTCCATGGCGGCGGGAGGCCACCCCCTACCGGGTCTGGATTTCCGAAATCATGCTGCAACAAACCCGTGTGGAGGCCGTCAAAGGATATTTCACACGGTTTATCGAAGCCCTGCCGGACGTCCAGTCTCTGGCCAGCTGCTCCGAGCAGCAGCTTTTAAAGCTCTGGGAAGGGCTTGGCTATTATAACCGCGCCCGCAACCTGCAGAAGGCAGCACAGGTCCTTGTTGCGCAGTATGGCGGACAGCTGCCCGCCGATTATGACGCACTTCTTTCCCTGCCGGGAATCGGCCCCTATACGGCGGGAGCGATCGCTTCCATCTCCTATGGGATCGCACAGCCGGCGGTGGACGGAAACGTATTGCGTGTGATCTCTCGGATCACCGCGAGCCATGCGGACATTTCCGACCCGGCAACCCGCATCTTGGTTGGAGATGAGTTGCGAAAGGTGATGCCTGTACTGGAGCCGGGGACGTTTAATCAGAGTCTGATGGAACTGGGCGCAACCGTCTGTGTCCCGAACGGGATGCCGGATTGTAAAAATTGCCCGGTATACAGGCTGTGCGAAGGCAGGAAACAGGGGGTTGCGCCCGACCTGCCGGTCAAAACTGCGAAAAAGCCCCGCAAACTGGAACATCGCACGATTTTGCTTCTGGTACGGGACCATCGGATTGCGCTCCGGCGGCGGCCTCCCAAAGGGCTGTTGGCAGGTCTATGGGAACTTCCTTCCTTATCTGGAGAGGCCGGACAGGCCGAAGCGGTTGCGGCTGTGCGCGGCTGGGGGCTGGAACCACTCCGGGTCCAGCCGCTCGGGAAAGCCAGGCATATCTTCACACATGTTGAATGGTGGATGACCGGGCTGAGGATCACCGTCGAAGAAGCCTCGCCCAGTGAGGAACTGGTGTGGGCAGGGCCGGATCAGCTCCGGGAGGAATACCCCCTGCCCTCCGCCTTTCGCGCTTATCTTCCGGCTGTGGAAGCGTAGGGGGTTTGTTTCACATCCAGGAAGCCCTGCCAATACCTGCCGCGCATATCCCGGCGGAAAATCTGCACGTTTCAGTTGATGTTGCAAGCTCCTAAAGTTTGTTTCAATTTTTCAAACAGCCTCTGATGCAACCGGTCGATCAGGAAATTTTATCCTGTCCAGCCGGTTGTTTCTATTTTTAAAATGGGCTTTTGGGAGCATCCTAACTCTGAGGTGATTTTTATGGAAAAGAAAAAAAGACAGCAGCCAGATGTTCCCGAAATCAGCGACTCGCTCCGCCTGAACCCTGAAAAGCGTGTCTGCCCCGCTTTCGATGATGTGACCATCGCAAAATTCACCGTCGGTTCTCCCGAAAAGATGGGAATGCGGGTGCTGGACAACTTCTGTGAAGAGCACATCATGTAATCCCCTGTTCCGGAAAAAGCCGCCTGTCTGGCGGTTTTTTCATCTCTCAAAAAAATCCCCCTGCCGCCCGTATGCCTTGACAGATCACCGTCTATACTATATAGGCAATGCAGGCCTTTCTGCCTGCACCCAACCCTTGGTGGACTGCTTGAAACATCAAACGCCCGCCTTTTTCAACAGGAAGCGGTGTCCGCTGTGAAAAATCCGCCTCGTTCCTCCCTTTTCAAACAACCTCCCAAAAAATCTGTAACAGACTTATTCTATCCAAGAGGTGAACACGATATGACAATACGACAGCCTGACGGCCTCCAGACCCTTCTGGAACACAACATCAAGGCCAACCATTATTTTTACTCACTGCCCACCTATCTGCGGGATCTTGTCTGCCGCAGCCACGAAACAATACGCACCGAAACCGAACTGCATCAGTATGCGGACGACATCCAGCGCGGCCTGCACGAATAGGTTGGATTTCCCCGGTATCGGAACCCTCTCCTCTGCCGATACTAGAATCGAAGCAGTTGAAAAGAGCCACCCTGTTTCTTTTCAAACCCGCGGCGAAACAGCCGCGAGGGAGCTGCTGTAAACAGCTCTGCTTCGGATAACGCGGGCAGCAGGCGCGCCCCATGCGTTTGCAGGCTTTTGCCCGCCGCTTAACAAAGAACCCGTATTCACAACCATTCGACACCGTCTGAGCGGGTCTTTTGCCGGCCTGCCGCGTTGAAAAATCTTGCAATACACAAAGTATTGTCTGCGTTTTTTCGCCTTGCAGGGCAGCAAAATCCCTCGCCCATCCGGCATCCTCTGATTATGAATACAGGTTCAAAGACTTATTTTTAAGTATGCCGACTATAAACCTACACCCGAACTGCCCAGTGCAGCTTTTGGGCACAGTCCAAAACGAGGTGATTGAGATGTCTGAAAAACGGCACTATGCGAAAAACCTGAACGCCCTTCTAAGCTCGAGCGAATCCGCCAAGACCTATTTTATGGCGCTCCCGGACTATGTCCAGGGGATGATCCAGCAGCGCACCTGCGACGTTCACAGTATGGACGAGCTGAGACGATATGCGGAAACCATGCTGGGCAGCCAATAAGCAGGATGCCAGCAACGGAATTGCCTCTGGAAAAGATTGAAAATGCCCCTGAAATCTGCTATGATAAATCCAGAGAGCAGAAAGGGGGCATTTTTCATGTCTATTTTGGAATGGATCATTCTGGGAGTCATTTTTCTGGTCGGAATTGCGGCTTGCATCTTTGTAGAGTACCTCAAAAGGCAGGGCCATCAGCTTCCGGGAAGCATGTGTTCCGGCTGCCCCAATACGGCAACCGTTGATACCAAGCCCGAGCGGCCTAAAATCCGGGAACACGAGCATCCGGACATCATGCTCTAAGCCCTGGCCCGGCCGGTCCGGCGGGCAGGTTTCAAAACTGCTCCCGCCTGCGCTGGCGGCGCAGATTGGAACGCCTTTGTCCCGCCTCCCACTCCGCACGCTCTTCCTCTGTCTCAAGAATCAGGCCCGGGACAGTGGTGGGGCGTTCGTTTTCGTCGAGTGCAACCATAACGAAATACGCCTGATTCACAAGGTTTTTCACACCGTCGATCTGTTCGACAAAGGTATCCACCCGCACCTCCATCGAGGTATTGCCCACATAGGTGACCTGCCCGATCAGCACCACAAGGTCCTCGATGTGCGCTGCGGCTTTGAAATGCAGATTGTCCACCGAGACAGTGGTAATCGTCCTGTTTGCATGGCGGCGCGCGCAGACCGCCGCTACCACATCAATCCACTGCATGAGCTGTCCGCCAAACAGCCGCCCATAGCCGTTGATGTGCGCAGGCATAACAATCTGTATCTGTTCGGTGCGGGATTCCGACACCCGCTTTTCCCTTCTTTGCATGGAATCTCCCCTTTCATTCTTCCCCGGATTTTCCACGCCGGGAAACCCGGTATCAACAGGATCCTTCAAAAGGATGCAGATAAGGAGGTCTTTTGATGAACATACAAGGCATTGTCCGGGCATTCCGGCCGGAGGATCTCGACCAGGCTGCGGAAATCTGGCTGGCGGCGAACACCGGCGCCCATGCATTCCTGCCGGCAGAGGTCTGGCAGGAGCATCTGCCGGACCTGCGGGAGTCACTCGTACAGGCAACGGTTTTTGTCTGCGAGCGCGAAGGGCGGCTCTGCGGGTTCATCGGCCTGCAGGGCAGCTACATTGCGGGGCTGTTTGTGGACCCCAAACTACAGGGTCAGGGGATCGGAAGCCTGCTTTTGTCCGACTGTCAAAAACGCTTCGACTGTCTTTCGCTCGATGTCTTTGCCGAAAATCCGCGTGCAAAGCGGTTTTATGAGCGGCATGGTTTTTCCGCAGGGGAACCGAAACCGAGCGGGTTCCCTCCCCACCTAGAGCATCGGATGGAATGGCAAAAAAATGCATAAGTCCAAACGCGGGCAGGAGGGACAGAAGAACGTAACCGCTTCTGCCCCTCCTGTTCCCGGTTCGGACCGCGTACCGTTTTATGGTCTTGTCTTGACCTCTGCCGCGAGGATTTCCTCTTTCCGTTCCAGCAGGCCATCACTGAACAGGGCAGCCTCCATCTTATCCGCCCCGATTCGGTCGATCGCTGCGCCAAGCCGCTCTTTCTGATAGGCGTTTTCCTTAAACCAGAGCATCGTTTTTTCCAACAGAGGGAAAATTTCGTCCTGTGTTACCAGCCGGGAAAGCGGGGTTCCCATCCGGGTATGTTTGCCCCAGGTCCCGCCGACAAAAATCTGGTATTCGACCGGCCCATTCTCCGCAATCGCCTTAAACGGGCATTTTCCGGTGCAAACGCCGCAGGTCTTGCAAACCTTCTCGTCAATCTCCATCTTGTCCCCTACCAGCTTCGCGGCTTTGACCGGGCAATGCTTCTCGATCTGGCAGACCTTGCATCCGCGGCATTTGTCCCTGTCGTACTGTGGGACGCGGTGCCCTTCCACGCCAAAATCGTTCAAGCTCGGTTTCATACAGCTGTTCGGGCATCCTCCAACCGCAATTTTAAACTTGTGCGGCAGTTTGACATCCTTCCAGCCGATGTAATACCGGTCATGGATTTCTTTTGCCATTGCCTGGGTGTCAAAGTTGCCATAGATGCAGGTGGTCCCCTTACAGGCCGTCACCGGGCGGATTTTCGCCCCGGTACCGCCAAACGAAAGCCCCGCCTGCGCCGCAAATTCCCGCGCCGGCTCGATCTGGTCAAACGGGATACCGATCAGCTCCGCAGTGAGGCGGCTGGTCATCACCACCTTGCCGCTGCCAAAACGCCGCGCACATTCTGCAATCGCGGTCAGCTCGTCCGCTGTAAACACCCCAGCCGCCGGGACGATGCGTCCGGAAAAATTTTCGGTCCCCCGGTTGAGCAGGAAGCCCATCCCCTTGACCCGTGTGATCTCCTGTCCTGTCAGTTTTGCCATTGCGAATCCCCACTTTCTGGTTACTATGATGTTTCATGGAAATCCAAACGATCGGACCTCCTTGCTGTGAGTCCGTTTTGCTGCTCTGAATAGTATATCACAATTTATGCCATAAATACAACCAGATGGGACAGAAGAATCCACGATCTGTACAAAACCTTTCCCGGTTCAGAGCCTGATCTTCTGGAAAAATCCGCGGATGATGTCACAGGAATGGTTCATCTTTTCCAGCTCCTGATCGGTGAGGGAAACCGCAAGCACATGCTGGACCCCCTCCCGGTTGATGATGCAGGGCACCCCCACATAGACGTCTTTCTGTCCATACTTTGTCCTGAGCAGATTGGATGCGGTGAGTACGCTGTTTTCATCCCCGAAGATCGCACGTACGATCCGCACCATCGACATACCGATCCCGTAATAGGTCGACTGCTTCGCGGCAATGATCTTCTGCGCGGCATTTTTCACATCCTCCGCAATCTGTTCAAGATCGGCCATCCGGTAACGCCCCGGCTCCTCCTGGCAGAACTGAAGGACCGGTTTGGTCGCAATCAGTGCCTGTGACCACGGGACAAATTCGCTGTCCCCATGCTCCCCCATGACATAGGCATGGATATTGCGCGGGTCAATCGAGAAATAGCCGCCGAGCATATACCGTAGACGGGCGGTATCGAGGGTGGTTCCGGTGCCGATCACCCGGTGCGGGTCAAAACCGGACAGCTTCAGAGCGACATGGGTCATGATATCCACCGGATTGGTCGCAATCAGGAAGATTCCCTTGAATCCGGAGTCCACCACCGGCTTCACGATCGACTGGAATACCGCTGTATTCCGCTGGAGCAGGTCGGTGCGGGACTCACCCGGCTTCTGTGCCACCCCCGCGCTGACCGCTACAATATCTGCATCTTTACAGTCGGAGTAATCTCCTGCCCAGATTTTCATGTGCGAGCCGGAAAATGCAAGGCCGTGGTTCAGGTCCATCGCTTCCCCCTCCGCGCGCTGGCGGTCGATGTCTACCAGGACCAGCTCATTGCAGATGTTCTGGTTCATGAGTGCATACGCAAAGCTCATGCCCACCAAACCTGTCCCAACCAGTACCACCTTTCGTTTATCCGCTGTCTTCATGTTTCTCCTCCCTCATTCCAGTTTGAATCTGTGCTTAAAAACCCTGCAAAACCGGTTCTTAGCGCCTGTCCTGCATCTAAAGTTTTACTCGATTTTTTTGCTCCGGCCTAAGAGCCGTTTCTTCGCAACGGCTGCGCTCCGAAACACTCGCTGCGGCTCGTAGTACGGCGGCAGTGAGGCAGCGTCAGTTTGGTTCCAGGCCAAACCGACAGGCGCAAAGCGCCTTCCCCGGCACCGAAGCGCGCAAAGCGCGACGCCCCTGCTGGCTGTCTTGCGTGTTAGGGGTCAGCGACCCCTCCCCGCAGGCCCCACCCCGGCAAGCCGGGCTGATTTCTTCTTTTTCTCAATTTAAAGTTTTACTCCATTTTTTTCAAAAAATTGCGGGGCCGAGGGGCAGTGAGGCAACGGAAGTTTGGGTTCCAGCCCAAACTTCCGGGGCGCAAGCGCCCTTCTTCGGGGGTCTTCTCGGATCTGCGGTCCGAAGCGCGGCATCCGCCGCGACGCCCCCTCAGTTTGCCTTACGGGCGAGGGGTCGGTGACCCCTCCCCGCAGGCCCCTCCCTTCCGGGCCGGGTACCGCTTTTTTCCCAAAACCAAAGTTTTATTCAACTCTTTTGCTTTAGCAAGAGCCTGCCCAAAACGAAAGTTTTACTCAATTTTTTTCAAAAAATTGCGGGGTCGAGGGGCAGAGCCCTCGACGCGCTCCGCACTGCGAGCCGCAGCGAAGCGTTTCGAGCGCAACCCGCCGAAGGCGGGCTCTTGGCGCGAGATGAGCGCGGAACGCTTTATCCGGAGAAGCGTATTTTTCGGGTGAATTGCCGCAAAGCGGCAAGAGGGGGCTTTTTGCAAGTGAAAAAGCCCCCTTGCATAAATAAAATACCGGACAGGTTCTTAGTGTTTCGCGCCGCCCTCCGCTTTATGCAGAGGACAGCGCGATTCTTTCCGGAAGCCTCCGCAGAAACTTCCTGTTCTGTTTCAGATACGCCATTCAACAGCGTCTTCCAACTTTTTACGAGGTCTGGCCTGGGGCGATTCCGCCGCATACCCGACCGCCATCGCCGCAGCCAGCTCCCCCTCGGCGCCCAGCCAGCCCATCAGTTCTTCCTGCGCGAAATAGGTGTCGCAGATCCACAGGCTGCCCAACCCCAGATCAAAAGCTGTGAGCGACATATTTTCGAGGGCGGCGCCGATCGACTGCGCATTGCACAGCTCATAGACCCGCTCTTCCACTGTCAGGGACCGGTTCATCCCGATCCCCAGCGGATTCACCACAAAGATGACGACCGGAGCCTGTTCCATAATCCGCAGTGTATGCCTGGCGGCTTCGAGGTGCTGCGCACTCTGGGGGAGGAGCGGCTGCTTTTTCTCCCGCTCCAATCCACGCTCCATCGCCGCAAGGGACTGCGCCTTGGCACGCCCCTCTGCCACGATAAACCTCCAGGGCTGACGGTTTTTAGAGGAAGGCGCGAGCATACCTGCCCGAAGGATTTCCTCCACCATCTGCCGTTTTACCGGGGTGTCTCTGTATTTCCGGATGCTTCTTCTATCGGTTATCGCTGGCAGCACAGCGCGCTCTCCCCCTTACTTTTTCTCAAACTCCCGGTTGAGCAGGACTACAACTCCCGAGAGCGCAAGCAGGCCAAGCAGGTTCGGAATGACCATGAGCCCGTTGAACAGGTCGGACAGCTCCCATACAAGGTTCACCTTGAGCGCGGAACCAACGATCACAAAAACGACCACCAGTGCGGCATAGAGCTTTACCGCTTTGGGTCCAAACAGATAGCGGACATTCTGTTCGCCAAAGAAATACCAGCCAACGATGGTGGAAAAGGCGAAGAAGAGCATACTGAACGCGATAAACATATTCCCGATATTCCCATAGAACTGGGTGAACGCCGACTGCGCCAGCTCAACGCCGATCAGGCCGTTGTCGTATACGCCGGTGATAATGACCGTGAGGGCGGTCATGGTCAGGACGATGAACGTGTCGATGAACACACCCATCATCGCTGCCAGCCCCTGTTCACAGGGATGGTTCACCTTTGCCATCGCGTGTGCATGGGGAGTCGAACCCATACCAGCCTCATTCGAGAACAGACCGCGTGCCACACCATAACTAACCGCTTTCTTTACGGTGATACCGACCAACCCGCCGGCCGCAGCGGTCGGGTTGAATGCGCCGACAAAGATCAGCTTGAACGCATGGCCAAGATTTCCGATGTTTCCAAAGATGATGATGAGCGAGGTGATGATATAGAAGATCGCCATGATCGGGACCACCTTCTCGGTAACCGAAGCAATCCGCTTAACCCCGCCGAGGAAGATAAACGCCGCCGCCACTGCAACCACTGTGCCGACCACCAGTTTGTTCCATCCAAAAGCGGTTTCAAACGCGGCGCTGATCGAGTTGGATTGCACCATGTTGCCCATAAATCCAAGCGCAAGGATGATGAACACCGAGAACGCCGCGGCAAGCACCTTACCAAAAGTCCCCTGAAAGGCTTCCTTAATATAGTAAACCGGGCCGCCGGTGACATGGCCGTCTATGTAGGTCTTGTATTTCTGGGCCAGGGTTGCCTCTCCATAGATCGTCGCCATTCCAAAAAATGCCGAAAGCCACATCCAGAAGATCGCGCCCGGTCCGCCCGAAACGATTGCACTCGCCGCACCCGCGATATTCCCGGTGCCGACCTGTGCCGCAACCGCTGTCGCCAGCGACTGGAACGAACTCATCCCCTCCTTGTCAGCCTTTGTGCCAAACAGTTTAATATTTCCAAATACTGCCTTAAACGCAGCGGGGAACCTGCGAATCTGTACAAAATTCAACCGGATGGTGAAATAGATTCCGGTGCCGCAGAGCAGAAGCGGAAGAATGATGTCCCATAGATAGCCTTTTACCCCTGTAACGAGTTCCAGAACCATAGTAGTGCCTCCTCTTTTTTCTCGCAACAAATTTTCCTGCCAGATGAATTTGTCACTTTGACATTTTAATCTGTCAAATTTTTAACTTCATCATCATAACACAAAACCAACTTGCACACAATGCATCCGCTTATTTTTTCCAGATCCTCCACAAATTTTTCTCATGGACAAGCGATCTTTGTACGATTTTCTAAACCAGAAAACGGCTCCTTTGGAAATTTTTCTGCGGATCAAGGAGGTACACCTGTATTTTCCCCGCTTACCGGGACCTGCCGCCGCGCGGACGGTTTTGCGTCCGGCCCCGCGCAGAGGGCGGTTTTTTCTGCATTTTTTTCTCTGCCTGCGGCTGTTTTTTCTGCTTGTCAGCCACAGAGTCCTGCTGCACTGCTCTGGGCGGGCGCGGCTGTTTGGGCGGGATTTCAAAAACCTGCATCGGATAAGGATGTTCTTCCACCACTGGGATCGGCTTGCGGGTCAGCTTTTCGATCCCGGCAAGGCTCTCTTTTTCCGCGAAGCAGCAGAAAGAAACCGCTGTTCCCCTCTGTCCGGCGCGCCCGGTACGCCCGATCCGGTGCACATAGGTCTCCGGTATGTTCGGCAGGTCGTAGTTAAAGACATAAGGCAGCTCTTCGATGTCGATTCCGCGGGCGGCAATGTCGGTTGCGACCAATACCCGGATTTCCCCCGCTTTAAAGGCGTTGAGCGCGGTCTGGCGGGAGTTCTGGCTTTTATCTCCATGGATCGCCCTCGCGGGGATCTTTGCTTTGGCCAGCTCCCGCACCACCCGATCAGCGCCATGTTTTGTAAAGGTAAACACCAGCGCGGACGGGATCTGCTCGGTCTGGAGCAGGTGGATCAGCAGCCGCCTTTTATTCGCTTTATCCACAAAATAGAGCTTCTGTTCGATCACATCAACCGCCGACGAAACTGGTGTGACTGCCACCCGGACAGGATCGGTGAGGATTTTTTCGCACAGTTTGAGAATACTGTCCGGCATGGTTGCCGAGAAAAAGAGGGTTTGGCGTGCGGACGGCAGTTTTCGGATGATGCGCTCCACATCCCGGATAAACCCCATATCAAGCATCCGGTCCGCCTCATCGAGCACCAGGGTTTCCACCCGATTCAGCTGAACATACCCCTGCCCAATCAGATCGTTCAGCCGTCCGGGTGTTGCGACAAGGATGTCCACCCCGCGCTGCAGCGCATCTACCTGCGGGTTCTGGGATACGCCGCCAAAAATCACCTCTGTTCGCAGCCGCAGATAGCGTCCGTATGCCCGGAAATTTTCCGCAACCTGTAAGGCCAGTTCCCGGGTGGGGGTCAGAACGAGCGCCCGAATCGGCCGCTGGCGTCCCTGGGGTCCCGCGAGCGTGAGACGCTGCAAAATCGGGATGGCAAATGCAGCCGTTTTTCCGGTGCCTGTCTGAGCGCAGCCAAGCAGATCCCGCCCATCAAGCGCAGGTGGGATCGCCTTCCGCTGAATCGGTGACGGTTCGAAATAGCCCTCTTCCCGCACTGCGCGCAGAATGGGCTGAATCAGTTCCAGTTCTTCAAATTCCATAAATGTCTGTTCGGTCCTTTGCCTGTAAAATCAATCGTTTGTATTGACAGTATAGCACACTTTATGCAACTTGACAATTCTTTTTTTGATTGCAAAGTCTGCCTCCACAGGCAAGGGCCTCGATGCAGGCGGCTGCGCCCCGTCGTGCATTGCCTGTGCAGGCGTTCAGTTCAACTGTTCCAACAGGCGGTTATAGAGGCACCGATGGCGGGCGGCATTGTGCTCGAACCGGGACTTCAGCTGTGGATCGCTGGCTAGACGTGCATAGTGGGTGTATCTCTTGATCTGTACCTGCTCCTCGTCGAGCTGCGCCTCGATGATCGCGAGCTGTTTTGCTGTCAGGGACATGAAAAACCTCCTTTGTAACGGGTTACTTCCAGTAGTATCCCGTACAAAAGAGGTTTCTATACATCTGCCAAGAGGCGGTTCAATGTTTATGAATCGACGACGCGATAAACCCGTCATACAGCTTATCAATATACTGGAACGACCGCCCAGTACCGATCGCAACGCACTCAACCGGATTCTCCGCCAGATGAACCGGCATCTTGAGATGCTTGCTGAGATATTTTCCAAGGCCATGCAGCAGAGCGCCGCCGCCGGTCATGACAAGGCCGTTTTCGTAAAGGTCTCCCACCAGCTCGGGCGGCGTTCTTTCGACCACCGCATGCACTGCGTCCCGGATCTCGGCAATACAGTCATGCACCACCGGATAAAGCTCTTTGCGTGAGATAATCTGCCGCACTGGAAGCCCGCTCACCAGATGCCGGCCCTTGACCTCAAAGATCTGGTTGTCCGCATCCTCATCCATGCTTGCAGCCCCAATCTTGAGCTGCTCCGCCATCCGTTCCCCGATCAACAGGTTATAGGCACTGCGCACATATTTCACAATCGCGCCATTCAGTTTATCCCCCGCGACCCTGATCGAATTCTTACAGACAATCCCGCTGAGTGAAAGCACCGCAATATCGCTGGTGCCGCCGCCGATGTCGAGGATAATATTCCCCTTCGGGCGGGTCAGTTCGATTCCTGCACCGATCGCCGCCGCAACCGGCTCTTCGATCAGATAGACGCTGCGTGCCCCGGCTGTGACCGCCGCATCGACCGCTGCCTGCGCTTCCACCGCGGTAATCAGCGAAGGCACACAGAGCGCAACCCGGGGTTTGAGCACTGTACCAGGGGAGGCTTTGCGCAGAAAATACTTGATCATCTCTTCGGTCATCTTGTAGTCGGAGATGACCCCTTCCTCCAGCGGGCGGATCGCTGTGATCTGTGCAGGGGTTTTCCCGAGCATCTCGTGTGCATCCTGTCCGACGCTCAAGACTTCGCCGGTGCGGCTGTTGACCGCGACAACAGACGGTTCCCGCAGAACGATCCCCCGGTCTCCAACATATACCAGAACAGTTGCTGTTCCGAGATCAATCCCAATATCTACCGATGCCATAAGCATTCTCCTGTCCGATTTTTCGATGTTTGATAGCCAAAAAACAGAAAACAACCGGATCCCATGCAAGCGAAAGATACCGTTTGGCTATGTCGATGTTCTCCTGCTTTGCCCAGCGCGTATCTTATCGCCATCTAAAGCAAGGCTTGCTATCAGCAGCCTTTCAGACACCTCCATTATACTACAAAATCCCGGCCCTTTCAACATCTTTCTCAGAAAAGCGTGGCATGTCCGGGGACTCCCATTCCTGATGCGGCACCACTGCGGCAGCCGCCATCCAGATTTCCCCAGCGCCTGCACGTGCCAGCAGGCTGGCGCATCTTCGCGCGGTAGAGCCGGTGGTCAGCACATCGTCCACCAGCAAAATCCGTTCCCCGTGGAGCCGCACACCCCGCACTCCCGCAAATGATTGCCGGGCGTTTGCCTCCCGTTCCAGACGATCCGAAAGGGTCATCTGCGCGACCGTGTTTTCGGTATGACCGATCAGGCCATCCCGCACCCTGATTTTCAACCGCCTCGAAAGCTGTTGGGCGAGCATCCCGGCAGGGCAAAACCCGCGTTGCCGCAGTTTATGCGGGGCGGGCGGTACATAGGTCAGCAGGTCGAACCGGGGCAGGCCGGGGATTTCCAAGAGCCGTTCCGCCATCAGGCCCGCTAAAAAAGCAGCATAATACGACCGCCCATCGTATTTGAACCGGTGAATTCCCTGACGGACCCCATCCTTGTAATAGAGCGGGGCAGCCACCCGGACAAACGGCGGCAGATTTGGGAACCGTCCCGGCTCGATGCGCGGCAGGGTTTTGGCACATGCGGGACAAAGGTATCCGCCGTCCGGAAGCAGCGCCGTACAGCAGAAACATTTATGTGGGAACAACAGGCGGAGCAGCCTTTCCCGCAGCGGATCACTCATGGCAAACCTCCCCCAGAAGATGCACCAGATTGGTATACCGGCGGGATTTTTTATGGTTGTCCACCATATAATAGACCGTCCGACGGGAACCGAGCAGGATCAACAGCCGTTTGGCGCGGGTCACCGCCGTATAAAGCAGGTTGCGGTAGTACATCCGGCTGCGCCCGTCCATGAGCGGCATGATCACTGCGTCGTATTCGTTGCCCTGGCTCTTATGCACTGTGATCGCATATGCCAGCTCCAGTTCGTTGGCCATATCAAATGAATATTCAGCGAGACGATCGTCAAACCGGATCACAATGGAGGAGGACGGACGGTTAATCAGCTCGATCACACCGATGTCCCCGTTGAAAATCCCCATCCCTTCCTCGCCATCCTCCTTTTCCCAAAGCAGGTCGTAGTTGTTGCGGATCTGCATGACCTTGTCCCCCTCGCGAAAGACCGCAGTCCCCGCCTTGAACTCCTTTTTGGAGGGGGCCGGTGGGTTGAGGGTCTCCTGCAACACCCGGTTCAGCTCGCCGGTGCCGACCGCCCCCACCCGGGTCGGCGCGATCACCTGAATATCCCAGAGCGGGGAATAACCGTAGCGGTTGGGCAGGCGCCTGGCACAGAGGTCGGCAGTAGTCGCCGCAATCCGGGCGGTGGAACTGTCGGGCAGGAAAAAGAAGTCGTTGTCCCGCACATCCAGCCGGGGATATTCCCCGGTCACAATCGCGTGGGCATTGGTGATAATCAGGCTCTGCGCCGCCTGCCGGAAGATCTCGGTAAGATGCACCACCGGCACCTCTCCGCTCTCGATCAAATCCCCCAGAATGTTGCCCGCCCCCACCGACGGGAGCTGGTCCGGATCGCCGACCAGGATCAGGCGGCAGGAAAACCGCAGTGCACGCAGAAGCGATTCAAAAAGCAGCGTATCCATCATCGAGGTTTCGTCGATGATGACCGCCTCAAAGGGGAGCGGGTTTTTCTCGTTGCGCTTGAACCGGGTGACGCCGCTGCCGTCGCCGAAATCGACCTCGAGCAGCCGGTGCACCGTCTTGGCCTCCACGCCGGTGAGATCGGCCATCCGTTTGGCGGCCCGCCCGGTCGGAGCTGCCAGCGCAACCTTTGCGCCCGTCTGGGTCAGCAGGCGGATAATCGCCGAAATCGCGGTGGTTTTTCCGGTCCCGGGGCCCCCTGTCAGGACCATCAAAGGCTGGGTGATCGCGGTGATGATCGCTTCCCTCTGAAGCCGCGCATATTGGATCCCCTGTTTTTGTTCGAGGCCGTCGATCACCCCGCCGATATCCGCTATGATGCCTTCCGGACGGCTCCCCAGCATCAGTGCGAGCTTGCTCGCGATATAGCATTCCGCCTCGTAGTACCGCGGCAGATAGATGAACGGTTCCCCGTCCACCTCGACCCGCACCAGCTCATTCTGTTCGACCAGCAGGTCCAGCGCATCCCCGATCAGATGGCTGTCGACCTCAAGCAGCGGCTGACAGACCTCGATCAGTTTACGCGCGGGCAGGCAGACATGCCCGTTGTTGGTGTTGTGGCGCAGGATATGCTGAAGCCCCGCGGAAATCCGCTCGAACCCGTCCTGCTGGAGCCCGCCCTGCCGGGCGATCGCATCCGCAGTTTCAAATCCGATGCCGATTTCCTCGCAGCAGAGGACATACGGATTTTGCGACACCATTTCCTGCGCAGAGAGTCCAAATTTTTTCCAGGTCTTGATTGCAAACGCCGCAGGCACTCCAAATTTGGCGAGAAAAAGCATAACGGTACGGATTCCAAAAAGTTTTTTATACTCATTGGAAATCTGTTCTGCTTTTTTTGCCGTAATTCCCCGAATTTTTGTCAGTTGTTCCGGGTCCTGTTCGATGATCGTGAGGGTCTCGTCTCCAAACATCTGCACCAGCCTTTTGGCGATGGCCGGCCCAACCCCCTTGATCGCCCCGGACGCAAGATAGCTTGCGATTGCGGTCGCGGTTGCAGGCATCAGCCGTTCATAAATCTGTGCTTTCAGTTGCAGCCCGTATTTGGGATGGTTGGAATAGGTGCCGGTGACGATCAGCGTCTCTCCCACCGAGATGTCGGCAAACTCACCAACGACAGTCATCAGCTCCTCATCGGTTGCCAGCTCGAGCACAGTGTACCCATTTTCCGGATTGTGAAACACGATGGTCTCCACACTGCCTTCCAATCTGTAAAGCTCCCCGCTTTCCACCTGTGCACCCATCCTTTCGTGACCAGATAGCCAACACGCGGAAAAACCGAACCATTCCCAACGATATTGACTATACCAGTATAATACGGATCGGCGAAAATGTAAATATTTTCATCGCCCGGCCAGCAGTGCGTCCAGCTCTTGGGCCGACTGCACAAACCGGATCCCGGTACCGCTGGTGAGCACCCTGCATTCCCGCACGCCGCCCTCATCCAGCCCCACATCGTAGAGGACATAGACCTGCTGGGAAGGGTTCGCCTCCCATTGCAGACAGGAGTAGACCTGCGCAAGCTGTTCATCGGTGCTCCCCTCCCCGCCGATCGGGAATACCCGGTACACCCGGCTGCGCCTGCTGCCCATCCGAATCGAAATCCAGGTACAGACCTGCACAAACCCGACACACGCCAATGCCGCCACTGTCAGCCAAAGGATTATTTCCACCATAAAAAATCACCTCCCTGCATCCTATGCAGAAAGGTGATTTTTTGCCTGTGTTTTCCCGAATTCTTACCGGACTGCCGCCAAAAGCGCATCAGCCTTGTCGGTTTTCTCCCAAATGACCCCGAGGTCCTCACGGCCCATATGCCCGTAAGCCGCGAGCTGACGGTAGATCGGGCGGCGCAGATCGAGGGTGCGGATGATCACCGCAGGCCGCAGATCGAACACCTCTTTCACTGCCTGCTCGAGCTTTTCGTCCGAAACTGTGCCGGTACCAAAGGTATTGACATTGACCGAAACCGGATGTGCTACCCCGATCGCATAGGCGAGCTGGACTTCACAACGCCTGGCGAGCTTCGCCGCAACGATGTTCTTGGCGACATAGCGCGCCGCATAGGCTGCCGAGCGGTCGACCTTCGTGGGGTCCTTGCCCGAGAATGCGCCGCCGCCATGCCGCCCGGAGCCGCCGTAGGTGTCAACAATGATCTTGCGCCCGGTCAGGCCGGAATCCCCCTGCGGGCCGCCGATCACAAACCGTCCGGTCGGGTTGACAAAAATCTTGGTGTTTTCGTCCATCAGGTTGGCGGGCACGATCTCCTTGATGACCTTTTCGATCACATCGGCGCGGATCTGCTCGAGCGACACCTCCGGGGCGTGCTGGTTGGAGATCACCACCGCATCCACGCGGACAGGACGGTCGTCCTCATATTCGATCGTAACCTGGGTTTTGCCGTCCGGGCGCAGATAGGGAAGAACCCCCTCCTTGCGTACTTTGGTAAGCTGCTTTGCGAGCTTATGTGCCAGCGAAATCGGCATGGGCATCAGCTCGGGGGTTTCATCGCTTGCATAGCCGAACATCATCCCCTGGTCCCCTGCACCGGTCGCGTCCTCCTTGCTGGTATCGGCGTCGCGGTACTCGAGCGCATCGTCCACGCCCATTGCAATATCCCCCGACTGCTCGTCAATGCTGGTCAGCACCGCACAGGTCTTGCAGTCAAACCCGTATTTCGCGCGGTCATAGCCGATCTCTTCGATCGTCTTGCGCGCGATCGCCGGAATATCCACATAACATTTGGTAGAAATTTCACCCATAATCATCACCATGCCGGTGGTCACTGCGGTTTCGCAGGCGACACGCGCCCCGGGATCATTTGCAATGATCGCATCGAGCACCGCGTCCGAAATCTGGTCGCAGATTTTGTCCGGATGTCCCTCGGTGACCGACTCGGATGTAAACAGATACTTCGCCATAAAAAATCAAACTCCTTTTTGCTGAATCGTGAATGGTTTTCTATATAAATACGCGGGTCTGCGGCCTGCAGAATCCACAGCCCGGGCAAATTTTTCATGTTTTGATGGTCACAGGTCAAGGATACAGAAATCGGTCATCAGGCAGCAGAGCTGCCCCTCGGCGTCGAACCCCCAGTAGGAAGGGTATCCGCCGTCCCCCCAGCCGCTTGAAAACGCCGCAACGTTGTATTCGCTGTCCGGAAGCCGGACGTTTGCAGCCGAATAGGTATCCACATAGCTCTTTTCGAGCGCGTCATCCAGCGCCGAAAAAATGCCGCCCTCCCATTCCTCCAACCCTTCGGTCAGCCGGAGGAAGGTCTGTTCGTCCATAAACCCACCGGTCCCACTGTCCACACCATAGCCGTAAAAGCCATCTTCCGAAAGCTCCGCGGTATCCTGTCCCGCGAGCAGCGCCATCTCAAACCGCACCGGCGCCCCCTCGCGGAACCGCAGGCCGGCAAACGCCACCCGTCTGTCGCCGCCGCCCTCCCAGACCCAGAGGTTCACCGGGTAGCTGCCGGGAGGGACTGTCCTTGTAAATGGGGTTCCCTCGAACAGGCAGCAGGGGTCATTTGCAACGATTTTCCCGGTCGGCAGATAAAGCTCCCCCAGCGGTTGGGAACGCAGGCTTTCGCCCTCCTTGAGAAACCGGCCGGCACTCCCTGCGGATACTGCTTTCAAAAGCGGTTCATTCAGATACATCCTGCACACTCCCCTTTTGGATCAGAACTCATCGAAAAACGGCGATCACCCCATCCCCGACCGCATTGGCAGTCCGGAAGATGCCGGAACGGCTGGTCATCGAGTCATACTCGGCGGGGTTGGTCAGGAACCCCATCTCAACCAGTACCGCTGGCGCATAGGTATTGAGGGTCACCCGGAAGGCCGAAAACTTCGCGCCCCGGTTGGTGCGGCCGGTGTAATCCGCAACATTGGCTGCGAGGATTTGGGCAAGCCGCTGGGACTGATCCTCATAATAGTAAACCTCGGTACCGCCAGCCTTGTTGGTATCGCGGTCGTAGGAAATGCTGTTGCAGTGGAGCGAGATGAACAGGTCTGCATCCACTGTGCCCTGCATCCGGTCATTGATCGGCGGGTTCTCGTCTTCGGCGCGGGTCATCAGGACGGTCGCGCCCAGCGATTCCAACCGCTTCTGCACCGCGATGGCAGTCGCGAGGTTGATGTCCTTTTCCATCGCAGCCTTCGTCCCTGGAACCCCGACCGCGCCTGGATCGCTTCCGCCATGCCCTGCATCGACCGCAATCGTAATCCCGGCAAGTGGACGGCTCCCCTGCTGGAGGGAAGGCTTGTATTTTGCAAAGACGTTGATCCCGCCCTCTCTGCCATAGGTGATGTCATAGCCCCACAGCGTGCGGTTTCCCGACAGTTGGAAGGTCAGGTCAGCGTACCCATCCTTTTGGGAGACTGCCACCCCGCCGAACACCCGGCTGTTGGAAACCGCTGCCTTCAGCTCGGAGACCGCATCGCTGCTCATGGTGGTGTTGCACAGCCGCACAAACAGCTTTTCACTGTCCTGATAGGACCGAACCATCGGGCGTGCACTGCCGGGGAAGGAGTAGACCTCGCCGTTCCCGTCGTCGGTCGCGCCAAAAAGGGCCTGTTCCACCGACAGACGGAGCGGAACCTCCTCGGTCAACGGCTGCATCGCCTCCCGCGGGACCCAGCCGCCGGTCGACAACTCGTAAAGGTCGCCGTTGATGTCCTTTACTGTGTCAATCCCGCCCAGCTTGGCAGTATCAATAAACCTGCTGCGCTGTGCATCGCTGTAAACTACCGTAGCGTCGTTCTTGACCTGTACTGCCAGCCGGCTTCCCGACCCGGTTATGTAGACCCTGCCCTCCGACTCGAAATCGGTCTGCCCATTGAGGGTGTAGACCACCTGCCCGAGGTCTTTGGTGCCGCTGACCTCGCCCGCCGTGAGCTTGGCGGTGAAGGTTGCGGGAACGCCCGCTTTAGCGGTTGCGGCGCTCTGCTCCAATGTGACCTGCCTGTTCCCGATCGACGCAGTCACGCTCGCCCCCGAAGGAGCTACACAGGAAAGCGTGATCGTTTCGCCGCTGAAGGTTGCACAGTCGTAGGCAGGCGCCATCCGGGAGATCACTGTCGTAGTTGCAGCTTCAGCGGAAGCATTCCCCCGCACGATGATAACTTCCTCACGCGCACTGCCCTGCTCGAGCACAAAGCGGTTGGTTCCCGCGTCAAGGGCGACATAAACCCCAAAGCTGCCCCGCACGCCCCGCTGCTCGACCTCCTGTCCATTGAGGGTCAGCGGCAGGCCAGGGTCGGAAGTACCAGCAATAAAATAAGCAGCATCAGTCGTCGTAATCTGCCCGCTGGGACGTGAAACCGTCAATCCCTGTGGAATCGTGAGGCTGACGTGGCCAGTAATCGCTTCAAGGTCGTTATATCCGCCCTGCGCCGCTGCCGGTGCGACCGAAACTCCCACACAAACCGCTAGCACAAGTACAAAGCTGACAAGCCGGTTTTTGATCTGTTTTTTCTGCATCTTTGGTTCCTCCCGCCCTCTGGTTTTCCAGGCTTTTTTATAGAAGTGCGGTTTTTACGCGGAATTCCTGCGCGGGTCTGGTCGAAATCTGCTGTAAAAAACGCCCGGTATACACCGAGCGTTCTATCTTTCCTCATCTCTCGGTCATACCGCAGGATTTGGCACCTTGCAGATGCAGGTTGCCGGACTTCATAGGGCCTGTCCCTCCGTCACTCTTTATAAGGTAGAAATATGAAATTTAAAATTTAAGTTTCTTCTGAAGAAAAGTTTACACCAACTTTGGTAGATTGTCAAGCGCTTTTTTCAGATGCTCAGGCTGCCTGCTGCCCCTGCTCATAGCGCAGAAGCTGGCCAATGGGTTTGTAGACGATGTATGTCACCAGACCGTTGATCCCGGCTTTGGCAAGGTTAAACGGCACGATCACCGGAAGCAGCATCGGAATGACCGCATCAATCGGGGTGCCCATGAAAATCGGGGTAAAGACCAGATTGCAGAATACCATCATAATGGTCATCGAAGCAACACCTGCCAAAATCGCTGCAACTGCCCCACCGCGGGTATGCCGCCGCTTATAAATGTTTCCGGCCAGCAGCGCAAACGAGCCTGTCGCCAGAATATGCATCACAATGCCGATCGGGCCGGACGCGGCGCTCACAGTTACCCCCTGGATCACCGAAACGGCGACGGTTAACAACAGGCCCGAAATCGGACCAAACAGAAACGTCCCGATGAAGATGGGGATGTCCGCAGGGTCATACTCCATCCAGGGTGCACTCGGGAAAAGCGGAAAATGGACGATCGAGATCAGGACGATTGAAAGTGCGGCGAGCATCGCCATTGTGGTGAGTTTTTTGGTGGATGTTTTCATGCTTGTTCCCTCCATAGAATAGAGCCTGTCGGGGAAACGAAACGCCCTTGCGGCAAAAAGCGCAAGGGCGGCAGCGTGTCGCGGGAAAACCCGGGAAAGCTACGCTGTTTCTTTTATCCGGACTATACCGTTGGTATGGGAGTTCCACCCATTCAGCCGACTTTCGCCGGGTCGCGGACTTTACCGCCAGTGGGGAATTGCACCCCGCCCTGAAACAGACCTGTTAAATTTGTTTTTATTATAGCGCGGTGTATCCCGTTTGTCAAGCGGCCTCCGCACAAGATGCAGGGCAACAGCATTTGAAATTTTGCCAAAAAGAGATATAATCAGGAATATGGAATTAAAAAGATTAAAAT
>NZ_QZEG01000041.1:0-28295 GCF_009917605.1 Anaerotruncus sp. 1XD42-93
TTTGCCGCCGCCTTGAATCCACAGCGTCTTCTTGATATCCTTTTTGGATAATTTCAAATGCTGTTGCCCTGACCTGCCCTGACCTGGATGGGAAGAATACTTGAATATTCTGTTGAAAAATGATATAATAAACCAATATGCTTACAGCTTGGAGGATCAAATTTGTCTGAAATCAAACGACTGGATATGGATTCTGAACTGCTTATACGTCAAAAAGCATTTGCCCAAAAGGCAAAAAATCTGCTTGCTGAACGATATGACCATCCACCGCTCGCATATGTCCATACATTTGGGTGTCAGCAGAATGTCAGCGATGGGGAGAAGATCAGTGGTATGCTTTTGGAGATCGGCTATGGTCCTGCGGATTCTCCCGAAACTGCGGATCTGGTGATCTATAATACCTGCGCGGTTCGGGAAAATGCCGAGGATCGGGTATTTGGAAATGTCGGTGCGCTCAAGCCGGTCAAACAAAAGCGGCAGGGAATGCTGATTGGGCTTTGCGGCTGTATGATGCAGCAGCAGAGTGCTGCCGAAAAGATCAAACAGAGCTACCCCTACGTCGATCTTGTTTTTGGAACCCATGCGCTCCATACGCTTCCGGAACTGTTATACAATCGGCTTTCGGGACAGAAACGGCAGTTTTCTATTGAGGACAGTCCTGGTGAAATCATCGAAGGTATCCCGCTTCAGCGAGATGGGGCGATCAAGGCAAATCTGCCGGTTATGTATGGATGCAACAATTTTTGCACATACTGTATCGTTCCGTATGTGCGGGGACGGGAACGCAGCCGGCGCCCTCAGGACGTGCTTGCCGAAGCGCGGCAGCTCGTCGAGATGGGTTATCGGGAGATTACCCTGCTCGGACAGAATGTCAACTCCTACGGATATACGCTTGATGAGCAGGTTGATTTTTCCGATTTGCTTTGGGAGATCAACCGCATCGACGGGGACTTTATCCTCCGATTTATGACCAGCCACCCAAAGGACTGCACCCACAGGCTGATTGATACGATTGCAGCATGCGACAAGGTCTGCAACCACATCCATCTCCCGGTACAAAGCGGGAGCAACCGGGTGTTAGGTGCGATGAACCGGCATTATACGGTGGAGGAATATCTCAGCCTGATCGGCTATGCACGTCAGGCAATCCCGGATGTAACCTTTTCCAGCGACATCATCGTTGGTTTTCCGGGAGAAACCCGCGAAGAATTCGAGCAGACTGTCGAGCTGGTCAAGAGGGTGAGATATACCACCCTGTATACCTTTATCTACTCTCCACGAACAGGGACCAAAGCTGCTTCGATGGACGATCCCATTCCGGAAGCGGAAAAGTCCCGCTGGCTTCGGGAACTTCTGGATATCCAGTCGGCGATCCGGGAGGAACAGCAGAATCATTGTATCGGCAGGACGCTGAGGGTACTCGCCGATGGGGTCGGCCGCAGTGGAGCAGGGTGGCTCTCCGGCCGTACGGTTTCAAATGACATTGTCGAGTTTCAGGGCCCGCCGGAGATGATCGGCAGTTTTGTCGAAGTTAAAATCGAGCGCGCACTGAACTGGGCTTTGTTTGGAAAATGAAATGAAAGTCAAAAAAGGAGACTATGAAAATGGATGTTATTGCAACCGCGAGGGAACTTGGAAAAGCAATTCAGCAGGACGAACGGTTTATCCGGATGATGGCTGCCCAGCAGACGAACGATGACGATGAGCAGCTGCAAAAGCTGATAGGGGACTTCAACCTCAAGCGGGTTGACCTGAACAGCGAGGTCAGTAAGGCCGAGCGGGATCAGGAAAAAGTAGCCAGACTGAATGAGGAGACCAGGGATCTCTACAATAAAATCATGTCCAATCAGAGCATGGCAGCCTTCAACACTGCCAAAAATGAGATGGACGCGATGGTCGAGTATGTGATGGAGATTCTGCGCGGCAGCATCAGCGGAGAAAATCCGGATTTGATCCAGGAGCCGCAGGCTGGATGTTCGGGCTCTTGCTCGACCTGTGGCGGATGTCACTGATTTTGTTTTTCGCAGACAGCAGTTTTAGAGGAAGCCGGAGGTTGCCCAGATGGAAATCAATATCGAAAAGCTCTCGCCGATGATGCAGCAATATTTCTCAGTCAAGAAAAAGCATCGGGATCATATCCTGTTTTTCCGTCTGGGAGACTTTTACGAGATGTTTTTCGATGACGCAATCACCGCTTCCCGAGAGCTGGAATTAACCCTGACCGGTCGGGATTGCGGTATGGAGGAACGTGCGCCAATGTGCGGTGTCCCATATCATGCCTGCGATCTGTATATCTCCCGGCTGATAAAGAAAGGCTATAAAGTGGCGATCTGCGAACAGGTGGAAAATCCCGCCGATGCTAAAGGGGTGGTGAAACGGGAGGTCATCCGGGTGGTGACTCCCGGCACCCTGATCGAAAGCAATATGCTTGCAGAGGATGTCAACAACTATATTGCCTGCATCTTCTGTGGGGAACAAGGTTGGGGGTTGGCATGCGCTGACAGTTCAACCGGCCAGGTGTCAGTCTGCCAGTTCACAGCCGAAGAGACCGAATCGCTGATCAATGAGCTGGGACGTTACAGCCCGAGTGAAGTTATTTTCAATGAGGGGCTGCTCGATAAGACCCGGGTGACTTCCTTTTTAAAGGAAAAACTGCGGTGCGTTGCTGATCTTTGTGACAATGAACGGTTCGATCCCCAAAATGCTGGGGAACTGATCGAGCGGCATTTTTCTCGTACGCTTGTCTCTCTCGGTCTGGAGCAGACGCTCTCGGTGTCTGCCCTGGGAGCCTTGCTCGCCTATCTTTATGAAACCCAGCGGAAAGGGCTGGAGCGGATTACGGAAGTACATTTTGTCAATGCAAAGCAGTATATGATGCTCGATCTCAATACCCGGCGCAACCTGGAACTGGTTCAGACAATGCGGACCGGGGAGAAACGCGGAACGTTGCTCTGGGTGCTCGACAAAACCAAAACTGCGATGGGCAAGCGGATGCTGCGCCGCTTCCTTGAGAAACCGCTTCTGAATCCGGCAGCCATCGACAAACGCCTTAACGCGGTGGATGAGCTTTACCAGGATACCATTCTGCGCTGTGATCTGTCCGAGCTGCTTGGCGGTGTCTTTGATCTTGAGCGTCTAATGACTCGGATTGTCTATGGAAATGCAAGTCCACGCGAATATAAGTCTTTGGAATCCACATGCCGCGTGCTGCCGCAGCTGCGGCAGCTGCTTTCCGATTGCCAGAGCGCATTTCTCCGGCAGGTGTTCGAGCGAATCGACCCTCTGGAAGATCTTTGTGCGTTTCTGGAGGGCGCCATTGTGGAGGAACCGCCAGCGCTTCTGAAAGATGGCGGCGTTATCCGACACGGCTTCAACAGCGAGCTTGACCAGCTGCGTGAACTGGTGCAGAATACCAAGCAGGTTCTGGTTGGGGTTGAGTCCTCTGAGCGGGAGCGGTCGGGGATTAAAACATTGAAAATCGGTTATAATCGGGTATTTGGATATTACATAGAAGTTTCGAAATCCTACATTGGACAAGTGCCCGATCACTATATCCGTAAGCAGACCCTTGCCAACGGAGAGCGCTATATCACACAGGAACTGAAAGAGCTGGAAGAAAAAATTCTTTCGGCAGGAGAGCGGATTTCTGTATTGGAAGCGAATCTGTTTGAGGAGATACAGGGACGGGTATCAGCAGCGCTCGAGCGGATCCAGAGGACAGCGGATGCGATCGCTCGTCTGGACGTTTATGTTTCATTTGCGGTGGTTGCAGTCGAAAATAACTACTGCCGTCCGGAAGTCAATCTGTCAGATGGCATCACCATCAAGGATGGTCGGCATCCGGTAGTCGAGCGGTTGATGGGAGGTGTTCCGTTCGTTCCGAACGATACCTTGCTCAACCGGTCGGACAGGCTGATTGCGATTATCACTGGGCCAAATATGGCGGGGAAGTCCACCTACATGCGCCAGACTGCGCTGATCGTGCTGATGGCCCAGATCGGAAGCTTTGTCCCGGCTGCTTCGGCTGTGATCGGAGTAGTGGACGGTATCTTTACCCGGGTTGGCGCATCGGATGATCTCGCTGCTGGACAGTCGACCTTCATGGTCGAGATGACCGAAGTGGCGCAGATCATGAAGACAGCCACATCCAAAAGCCTGCTGGTGCTTGACGAGATCGGGCGGGGGACTTCGACATTTGACGGCATGAGCATCGCCCGCGCTGTGATAGAATATATTGCAGATCTAAAGCTGGTTGGGGCGAAAACCCTGTTTGCGACTCACTATCACGAGCTGACTGCGCTGGAACAGCAGCTTTCCTGTATTAAAAATTACAACATTGCCTGCAAAAAGCGCGGGGATGAGATCACCTTTCTGCGCCGGATTGTGCCAGGCGGCGCGGACGACAGCTATGGGATTGAGGTTTCCAAACTGGCCGGTGTGCCGGAATGGATCATCAAACGGGCCCGTCAGGTGTTGGAACAATTGGAGAGCGGCAGGCCGGTCTCCAATTCGAACTCCCAGCAGCCCCAAAAACAATCCGCAAATTCTCAGCTTTCTTTTGCGGCAGTTGTTCCGTCTGAAGTGGAGGAACGTCTGCGTGTGATTGACCTGAATACACTCACCCCCATCGAAGCGATGAACAAGCTGTTTGAGCTCAAAGGGCTGTTGAAAGAATAACAAAAAGAAAGCAGGTGGGCGGTGTGGCCAAAATCAATGTTCTGGAAAAACAGGTCGCAGAACTGATCGCTGCGGGTGAGGTAGTTGAACGTCCGGCGTCCATCGTGAAGGAGCTGCTGGAAAATGCAGTCGATGCGGGAGCCAGCAGTGTGACGGTCGAAATCCGACGCGGCGGCATCTCCTATATCCGGGTTACTGATAATGGAAGTGGAATCGAGCGGGAGGATGTTGCCAAGGCATTTCTCCGTCATGCGACGAGTAAGGTGCGGGAACGTGACGACCTTGGGCAGATCACAACAATGGGATTCCGTGGGGAAGCGCTCGCCTCGATTGCGGCGATGTGCCGGGTAGAACTGTTGACCCGCGCCGCCGAAGAGGAAGTCGGAACCCTCTATACCATCTCGGGTGGAGAGGAAGAATCTCTCGAGGATGCGGGCTGCCCGGTCGGAACGACAATCACCATTCGCGACGTCTTTTTCAATACACCTGCCCGCATGAAGTTCTTGAAAAAGGATGTTTCAGAGGGGAACAGCGTAGCCGCAGCGGTCGAAAAAGCTGCGCTTGGATATCCGGGAGTCGGGTTTAAGCTGATCCGGGATGGACAGGTCCGGTTTCAAACCCCTGGGGATGGCCACCTTCTTTCAGCTGTGCGGTGCGTATTTGGTAAAGAATTTTCGGAAAATCTGCTCCCGGTACATTATGAGTCGAAAGGCTGCATGGTTGATGGGGTGATCTGCAAACCGACATCTGCGCGGAATTCGCGATCCATGCAGAATTTCTTCATCAATACCCGGTTTGTCCGATCCAAGACCTGTATGGCGGCACTGGAGGAGTCCTATCGCAACGCATTGATGACAGGAAAATATCCGTCTTGTGTGCTGAACCTTACTATCCCACCCCAGACAGTTGATGTCAACGTGCACCCGGCCAAAATCGAGGTGCGGTTCGCGGACGAAAAAAGTATCTTTCAATTGGTCTATTACGGATGCAAAACAGCGCTTGGAATCGCCAATCTTGCGCCGGAACTGAAGGCGGAGGACCTCCAACAGAATCCATCGAAAAGGGAGGTCGCCAAACCTGCCGCTCCGGTTCAACAGCGGATGAGTGCTGATGCCTATCGGATGACGCTTGCGCAGAAGGTGGAGCATCTCAAATCAGCCCGTGAGCCAGTCTATGACCAGACCGAAAAGATGGATTCTGTCAAACCGTCAGCACCTGTTCGCTTTCCGGGAATCAGGGTTTCTCCTGAAGCGGTATTGGCGGTAGAATCCCCTGTTCCGGTTCTGCAAAAAGTGGCCCAGACATCATCCTGGCCGGCTCCTGTCATCTCTGAAATCCATTTGGAACCACCCGAAGCTTCGGCTCCGGGCGAGACTTCTGCTGAAACTCTTTATGATGGTGCCCGATTGATCGGGGAGCTGTTCGACACCTATCTTCTGCTGCAAAATGGGGATGAACTGATTCTGGTGGACAAGCATGCTGCGCATGAAAGGCTGCTCTTCAACCGTCTGGCAGCAGGAGGACTGGCGGAGGAACGACAGCTGTTGCTGACGCCTGTTTCGGTACAGCTTTCTCCGGAAGAGCATGCGCTTGTAACCGAACATCTCACATTGCTTTCCCGGGTGGGAGTTACCGCCGAGGATTTTGGAGATCACTTTGTTCTGGTACGGGAGGTTGCACCGATCCTTGCCGATGCCGATCTGCCTGGCCTTGTGACTGAATTCGCGGAGCGCCTTTCCTGTGCAAACGGCAATCTGCTGCCAGGCCAGTTGGAGGAGCTTTACCACAGGATCGCCTGCCGCGCAGCAATCAAAGCGCATGACCGAACGCCGGCACCTACTCTGGAGCAGTTGATTCGGCTGCTCCAGCAGGATGGGAATGTTGGACATTGTCCGCATGGGCGCCCGGTCGCAATCCGCATGGCGCGCAGGGAAATTGAAAAAAAATTTGGCAGGTTGGGCTGACATGGAACAGAAGCATACAAAAATACCGCTGGTCGTGGTAGCTGGCCCGACCGCTTCCGGAAAGACCTCGCTTGCAGTCCGGCTTGCACAGGCATTCGACGGGGAAGTGATCTCCGCTGATTCGATGCAGATTTACCAGCAGATGCAGATTGCGACCGCCAGGCCGGATGCCTCCGAAATGAAGGGAATTCCACATCATCTGATTGGTTTTGTCCCGCCTGATCGGACCTCGTTTTCGGTTGTGGATTATGCCCGTCTTGCGCATGAGGCGATCCGCGAAGTCCACCAACGGGGAAAGCTCCCAATCCTTGCAGGCGGAACTGGCCTTTATATCCATGCAGTTGTGGATCATCTGGATTTTACCGAAATCCGCAGTGACCCGGCAGTCCGAAATGCACTAAAAACCCTTGCAGCCGAACGCGGCAACCAATATATGCTCGATCTACTGCGAGAGAACGACCCGGAGCTTGCCGATCGGCTGCATCCGGGAAATCTGGGCAGAATTCTGCGTGCACTTGAGGTCTACCAACTGACTGGGATCACAATGACTGAACATCAGCGAAGATCCCGCCTGAAGCCTTCAAACTATGCGCTCTGTATGCTTGGAATCAGCTACAGTGACCGACAGATGTTATACGACCGAATTAACTTACGGGTTGATCGGATGCTCGAAACAGGGCTGGTTGAAGAGGCAAGGCAGATCAGCCGGATCTACGGAGGGACCGCCCGTCAGGCGATTGGATATAAGGAATTGCAGCCGTATTTGGATGGTGCAGACTCTCTTGAAAGCTGTATAGACCGGCTGAAACAGGCAACGCGCAACTATGCAAAACGGCAGCTCACATGGTTCCGCCGGGATTCCCGCATCGAATGGTTGCTGGTAGATCAATGCGAAAATCAGGATGAACTGGTTGATCTGGCAAAAAATGCGATTCACAAAAGTGGTATCTTATGATATAATAGGTGTAGAAACACAGCAATCCTGCTTGTTTTTAACCCGCCAAAAATAGATAATAGCTGGAAAAGCAGTTTCCGCATTTAGAATCAAATGCATGTGGAACAACACTGCCTGCTACACAGGCATAATACAATACTCTGAAAAAATGGAGGGGAAAGCATGAAGCAGTTGAATCTTCAGGATGTTTTTTTGAACCAGGCAAGGAAGGAAAAGGTTCCGGTCACTATGTATCTGACAAACGGATTTCAGTTTAAAGGGATTGTTCGCGGCTTTGACTCGTTTACCGTGATCTTGGACTGTGACGGCCGGCAAAACCTTGTCTACAAGCACGCAATTTCTACCGTTACCCCCTCGCGCCACATCCGGACACTGGAGATCGAAGAAGCAGAGCAGCAGGACTAACCAAATGAAAGCAAGTGCAGCTCAAAAATGGCTGGTATTTTTGATTTTAACCGGACTGGCGCTCTTTATCGGATTTTATTTTTATCGCTATCTGAACGACCAGTACCAGACCGAAACGACCTATCCTTATACCGTTGCGGAGACTGTTCGCGTTTCAGGGATTGTCCTTCGTGAAGAATTTCTACTGGAGGATAAGATTGTTGAAGATGGGGTCGCGAGTTACATTGTGGGAGATGGAACTAAGGTTTCCAAGGATTCCCTAATTGCAGAGGTTTATTATAGTGAATCCGATGCTGAGAATGTCCAGAAACTGCGTGAGCTGGAAAATCGGCGCCTGCTTTTGGAGAAGGCGCAGGATCCGGGTACCACCTCCTATGCGCACACCGATGTACTGAACAAACAGATCGCCAGCGAGGTCGGTGCGATTATTGATGCGGTTCAATCGGACAATCTCACTGGATTATCTGGTTCATCGGATAACCTTCTTGTGCTGATGAATACCAAGCAGATTGCAACCGGAAAACAGGAAAACTACCATGATGCGATTGAACTGATTGAGGCAGAAGAAGCTTACTTTCAGGGACAGATTCAGGAAGAGCCGGAGACGATCTCCTCTCCTAAACAGGGTTATTTTATGCGGACGATCGACGGTTTGGAAAACATGGTTGATCTCAAAGAGCTGGATGAGCTGACGCCAGAGGACATCCGGCATCTCACCTCCCGTCCGTCTCTGGAAACGCCGTCCGACCGGGTCGGAAAGCTGATGACCGACCACAACTGGTACTATGCGGTCATTATTGAATCCCAAGATGCGGATCGGTACCGGGAAGGAAGCAGCGTGACGCTGGATTTTAATATCAGCGGTGTTTCTCCCGTTCCGGCAACGATCGAAGAAGTCAACCCATCGGGTGGCGCCCCGGAAACGGTGGTGGTATTCCGTTGTGATTATATCAATGAAGCCCTTATCAATCTGCGGGTGACCGAAGCGGATGTCAGCTTCAAATCCATTACCGGGCTGCGGGTCAGCAAATCGGCGGTACGATTCTCCGGTATCCAGAAGGGCGTCTATATCAACATGGGAGAAAAACGGATTTTCCGCCCGATCACTGTGATTTATGAGGATGTCGGATATGTCCTTTGCAGGGAGGTTGATCCGGAATACTATGAAAACGGAACTTATGTCGGATTGCAGCAATATGACGAAGTTATCATAGAAGGGGGGCACAAACGCAATGGAACAGACAAAAACAATTCAGGAGATTCTGAATCGGATACATGACAACATTGCTGAAACCTGCGCACAATGCGGACGCAGCTCGTCTGATGTGCGCTTGATGGCAGTGACGAAAACCGTTCCGCCTGAGCGGGTCAACGAGGCAATCGCATGCGGGGTCACACTGCTTGGAGAAAATAAGGCGCAGGAGCTTTGTGCCAAATATGATGCTTACCAGAAAGAACATGTAGAAATTCACTTTATTGGGCATCTCCAGACAAACAAGGTTCGCCAGATTATTGACAAGGTGACGATGATACAGTCTCTTGACAGCATTCCGCTCGCCAAAGAGATTCAGCGCCAGTGTGAAAAACACAATCGGGAAATGGACTGTCTTGTAGAGGTAAATATCGGGAACGAACTTACAAAATCTGGTGTTTCAACCGACGAATTGGACGATTTCCTTGCACAAGCGGCCTGTTTTGATCGTCTGCATCTGCGGGGAATGATGGTGATCCCGCCGATTTTTACTTCTGACCTCGAAAAAGAACGTTGTTTTGCAGATTTACAAAAACTATTTATTGACATTAGAGCAAAAAAAATAGATAATATCAGTATGGATTTTTTATCTATGGGTATGTCAGACGATTATCTGCTTGCGTTGAAGCATGGTTCCAACCTGATCCGGCTTGGGAGCGTGATCTTTGGGCGCAGAAATTATAACTGACCGGCGGCGGCCCGCGACCGGTCAGCTTTTCTTGCATTTTTATAGATTGCGTTTTATCCACCCCTGTCCAGCGTGTCCGCAATCGAAATTACTGAGAGGGATGTTGTTATGGGTATTATGGACAAATTCAAGAATTTCATTGGAATTCCTGAAGATGAATATTACGATGACGATGATGTAGAGTTTATCAGGAATGAATCTCCACGCGCGGAAGCGTTTAATAATGAAACCGCGCCGATCCACTCCGAAGGAAAACGCGGGAACAAGGTCGTCAATATCCATGCGACCACCCAGCTCCAGGTTGTGCTGGTTAAGCCTGAGCGGTTTGACGACGCTTCCTCAGTTGCTGATCATCTGAATAGCAAACGTACGGTTGTGCTGAATCTGGAATCCACTAATAAAGATGTTTCCCGCAGACTGATCGATTTTTTGTCTGGTGTTGCCTATGCGAACAATGGACAGATCAAACGGGTCGCAAACAGCACCTATATTATCACACCTTATAATGTCGACATCATGGGTGACCTGCTTGATGAACTAGAAAGCAGCGGCGTATTTTTCTGATGCATCCCGCTTCTATCAACGACAGGCAGGATAGAGCGTTCGCTGCGCATATTCTGGATTTATTTACGATTGCGGAACAAAAGTACATTCCACGGTTCAGCGGTTTTTTGGACATGCATCAGTCCACACTGGCGCGCCAGATCACCAGTGGACAAAGCCATCGCAGTTTTCTATTTTTTGGAGGGCACCCCGGCAGCGAACGGGTAATGTTAGGCGTATTTCCACCTTACGAGGAGCCGGATCCCGATGCATTCCCGATCGTTCCGCTCACATTGAGGTTTCGTCTGGAGGATTCGGTCGGCCATCGGGACCTTCTCGGTTCCCTTATGGGGCTGGAACTCCGGCGGGAAGCAATAGGGGATATTCTTCTGGAACCAGGACGTGCTGTGCTGTTTGCAGCAAAGTCAGTTGCGCCTGTCATTTTGTCCGAGCTTACCAAAGTGGGACGCTGGGGTGTAAAGGTTTCGCAGGGGCTTCCGGAACAGCTCCCGGCCCTGCATCAATATCAGGATAAAAATATCAATGTTAGTGCAACGAGGCTGGACTGTATTGTTGCCGCAGTTGTTGGCTGTTCGAGGGAAAAGGCGGCGCAGAGAGTGCGTGCACAGCTTGTGTCAGTAAATGGGCTGACGATAGGGGAAACTGCACACATCCTTCATGCCGGGGATATTATCAGCATCAGGGGATATGGGAAATTTCTGTTCGCACTGGAGACCGGCAGTACCCGTAAGGGACGTTTATGTCTGCTCTTTAAAAAGTACATTTGATTTGGACATGACCAGATTTTGAAATATAAGGGAGGAAACTTGTTGTGCTGAATCCGAACGAGATTGCCAATCATAAGTTTGATAAGGCAATGGGGCGCGGTTACCGGATGGAGGAGGTCGAAAGCTATCTCGGCCAGGTGGCGGGGGAGATGAACGAACTGCTCATAGAAAAGCAGGAGCTCGAAAAAAAATTGATGATCTTGGCTGAAAAACTGGAGGAGTATAAAAGGGACGAAGAGAGTTTGCGGGCGGCACTTTTAGGTGCCCAGAAACTGGGGGATAGTGTTGTACGCGACGCAAAAGCGAAGGCAGCTTCGATTATTGAGGATGCGAATGCCCAGGCCAACCTCCTGCGTGAAAATGCCAAACGAGCGATTGAGCGGGAACAACATGCATTTATTCGAATGCAGAGAGAGGTCGCCGCTTTTCGCAGTAAGTTGCAGATGCTTTACAAACAGCACCTCGAGTTAATCAGCTCAATCCCTGTCAATGATGATCTGGTCAATGCCGAATTTTCACCAAAACCTGTGGCGGATACCACTCCACCGCCCACAGAGCCGGTGCGGAATCCAGACCCACTGGTCTATGATGAACCGGAAGTTCTTGAGGAGGAACCATTGCCGGAGGAAGAGCCAGAGGAAGATGATGATACTTTGCAATATTCCGAACAAGGGTTGGAATACAGTGAAGAAGAGGAGCCTTATTATGAACCGGAGCCGGAACCGGAGCCTCCAAAACCAAGGAGAGAATCCCGATTCGGCCCGCTCAAATTTGGAAAAGAGTTTGATATCAAGCGCGACGATGAGAAGCGCAGAAGATAAGTTCAGGCGGATCTGAAAACTAGACAAAATAAGGGGAGAAATATCCAATGTCCGAGCAGGATTACAGCAAAACGTTGAACCTACCAAAAACAGACTTTTCTATGCGTGCAGGGCTGCCGCAAAAGGAACCGGGAATGGTTGAGAAATGGGAAGAAGAAAAGCTTTATCAGCGCCTTCTCGAGAAAAATCAGGACAAACCGCTCTATGTGTTCCATGATGGCCCTCCATATGCCAACGGGGACATTCACTTGGGTACCGCACTCAATAAGGTGCTCAAGGACATTATCATCCGTTACAAAAATTTAAACGGATTCAAAGCGCCCTATATCCCGGGCTGGGATACCCATGGATTGCCGATCGAATTGAAAGCGCTCAAAAAAACAGGGGTTTCGCGTGATATTCCTCCAGTTGAGCTGCGTAAACACTGCCGTGAGTTTGCACTGCACTATGTGGATGTACAGCGGGAACAGTTTAAGCGTCTTGGGGTGATTGGAGACTGGGATAATCCTTATCTCACTCTGAATCCTGCGTTTGAAGCGCGTCAGGTGGAAGTATTTGGCGCAATGGCCAACAAGGGGTATATCTATAAGGGGCTGAAACCGGTCTACTGGTGTCCTACCTGCGATACCGCGCTTGCAGAAGCGGAGATTGAATATGCCGAGGATCCTTGCCATTCTATCTATGTCAAATTCAATGTAATCGATGATCAGGGCGGCAAGCTGGAAGCGCTCGGCGCCAAAGACCTGAGCAAGACCTATTTTGTGATCTGGACCACCACCACTTGGACCCTGCCTGGCAACTTGGCGATCTGTGTTGGTCCGGCATTTGAATACTGTGTGGTTTCTGCCAATGGTGAATATTATGTGATGGCGAAAGAGCTGGTAGAGGCTTCGATGAAGGCTGCAAAAATCGGCAGCTACGAGATTCTTGGAACCTGTCCCGGCAGTGAGCTGGAGTATATGAGATGCCGCCATCCGTTTATCGAACGGGATTCTCTGGTGATCGTGGGAGATCATGTCACGCTCGAAAGCGGTACCGGATGCGTCCATACTGCACCCGGGCATGGTGTGGAGGATTTTGATGTCTGCGCACAGCACTATCCCGAAATCAAGGTCATTGTACCGGTTGACCACGAGGGCAAAATGACCGAACTGGCTGGGGAATTCCAGGGTTTGACTACCGATCAGGCCAACAAGGCTATCGCACAGAAACTGGAAGAACTGCATGCGCTTTTCGCCATTGAAAAGATCATCCACCAGTATCCGCACTGTTGGCGGTGCAAAGACCCGATCATCTTCCGCGCGACCGAGCAATGGTTCTGCTCGATCGACGACATTAAGGAACAGACGATTGAGGCGATCAACGGGATCGAATTTATCCCGCCGTGGGGACAGGGCCGGATGACTAACATGGTGCGCGACCGCAGTGATTGGTGTATTTCCCGTCAGCGGACTTGGGGCGTCCCTATCCCCATTTTCTATTGTAAGAACTGTGGTAAATACCATGTGGATGAGTCCAGTATTCAGGCTGTCAGCGACCTGTTCCGGGCAAAAGGTTCGGACGCTTGGTATACGACTGATGCTGGTGAGATTCTGCCTGCCGGAACCAAATGCAAATATTGTGGAGCAGAAGAGTTTGTCAAAGAAACCGACATCATGGATGTCTGGTTTGATTCTGGTACAACCTATGCTTCGGTGATACTCGACAATCCTGAGATGAGATGGCCGGTGGATCTCTATCTCGAGGGAACCGACCAGTATCGCGGCTGGTTCCAGTCGTCGCTGCTGACTTCGATTGCGTGGAAGGGAAAAGCCCCGTACAAGGCGGTCTGTACCCATGGATGGGTGGTTGACGGCGACGGCCGCAAACAGTCTAAATCGCTGGGCAACGGGATCGAGCCGAGCGAGATCAACGACAAATACGGTGCAGATATTCTGCGTCTGTGGGTTGCTTCTTCGGATTACCATGCGGATATCCGCATTTCGAACGATATTCTGAAGCAGCTCTCGGAGGTTTACCGTAAAGTCCGCAACACCGCACGTTATATTCTTGGCAACCTTTTTGACTTTGATCCAAACAAGGATATAGTGCCGGTTGACCAGCTCACAGATCTGGATAAATGGGCATTGGCGCGGTTTAATGAGCTGATCAAAACAGCAACCGGCGGTTATGACCGGTTCGAATTCCATATTGTCTATCACGCGCTGCACAACTTCTGCACGATTGACATGTCCAATTTCTATCTGGATGTCATCAAGGATCGGCTCTATGTGGAAGCGCCCGGCTCGCTCGTCCGCCGCGCGGCACAGACAACAATCTATACCATCCTGCGTGGTTTGGATGTGATCCTTGCACCGCTCATCCCATTCACTGCGGAAGAAATCTGGAGTTTCCTGCCGGAAGACACAAATTATGATAGCAGCTCGGTGATGTTCAACCAGATGCCGGTCTGTATCGACAATGTTTCGGATGAAGCATTTATGGAAAAATGGAACCGTATCCATATGCTGCGTGATGATGTGCTGAAAGCGCTGGAATCGGCCCGAAATGCCAAGGTCATCGGCAAATCTCTCGAAGCAAAGGTCGTTCTTTATGTGCCGGACGATTTTGCCGCTCACATTGATCTGGATGAAACGGATCTGGCTACTATCTGCATTGTTTCTCAGGTAGAAATCCGTACTGATGGAAAAGGGAGTTTCCAGGGAACCGTTCCGTTCCTATCGAGCTTCTCGATTGATGTAACCCGCGCATCCGGAAAACCCTGCCCGCGTTGCTGGACATACAGCGACACAGTTGGTCAGGACGAACGGCATCCAACCCTGTGTACACGCTGTGCCGGGATTATTGGTTAATTCTGTTGCGCCAGTTAAAGAGACCCTTTAACTGGCGCAGCCTTTTATGGAGGTTTTCATGACAGTTATTTTGGCGCTTACATCTGCAGCTGGACTGGTGGTTATCGACCAGCTTCTCAAAGTGTGGGCTTTCAATGCTCTTCCGGGCCAACCATCTACGCTGCTGATCCCGCACCTGCTCCAGCTCACTTATGTGGAAAATCGAGGTGCCGCGTTTGGGCTGTTTCAAGGGGGGGTGACTGTTCTTTCGGTACTCACCGGACTGATTTTGATTGGAGCAGTTGTCTTTCTTGTAATGGGCAAACTCAAGCACAAACTTGCTATCTGGAGTGTCAGCCTGATTATTGCCGGTGGAATTGGGAACCTGATTGACCGGATCATACGCGGATTTGTAGTGGATTACCTGGATATTTCACCACTGTTCCGGTTTCCGGTTTTTAATTTTGCCGACTGCTGTGTGGTGGTCGGAACCACTTTGTTGATCATTTATCTCTTTTTCTTTGACGAATCTGCCGAAAAAAAACAGCAAAAGGATGGGGAGTCGATTGAATAGCCGTGTCCTGACCGCTGAACCGTCAGATATGGGGGAACGTCTCGACCGTTGGCTCGGAGAGCGGCTTGAAGATTTGACCAGATCGGCGGTGCAAAAACTTTGTACCGATGGTCTGGTTTGTGCAGAGGGGCAGCCGCTTTCTAAAAATTACCGGTTGAGAGGAACCGAACGGGTCACTGTACAGTTACCGGATGCCAAACCGCTTGATGTTAAGGCACAGAATATCCCGATCGAGATTGTCTATGAGGATGAGGATCTGCTGGTTGTCAACAAACCGAAGGGGATGGTGGTACATCCTGCCCCGGGAAACTATGATGGAACGCTGGTAAACGCGCTGCTTTATCATTGTGAGGGCCGGCTCTCAAGCATCAATGGTGTGATCCGACCAGGAATTGTCCATCGGATTGATAAGGACACCAGCGGGCTTTTGATCGTGGCAAAAAAAGACAGCTCTCACCAGGCACTTGCTGAACAGATCAAAACCCACAGTTTTACCCGTATCTATAACGGGGTGGTTTACGGCAGTTTTTTGGAGGATTCCGGAACGGTCAACGCCCCGATTGGGAGGCATCCGACCGACCGAAAGCGGATGTGCGTAACAGAAAAAAATGCACGTGAGGCAGTGACCCATTATCAGGTCATCGAACGTTTTGGTAGATTTACCAATATGCAGTTCCAGCTTGAGACCGGGCGAACCCATCAGATCCGGGTACATATGGCACATTTAGGGCATCCGATCGTCGGAGACCCAGTCTATGGACCAAAAAAATGCATTACACGCCTGCATGGGCAATGCCTACACGCCCGGACGATCGGTTTTGTGCATCCGCGCACTGGAGCATATCTGGAGTTTACCAGCGAGCTTCCTGCGTATTACACTGCATTTTTAAACAGCATGGATGGAGGAATGACCAGATGGCAATAAATCTTTCAGATATTCTGCTTGTCAGCGATGTTGATGAAACCTTGGTAGAAGCGCCTGCTCCGATCCCTCCAAGAAACATTGAAGCAATTCGGCGTTTTACCGAGCAGGGAGGACGCTTTGCGATCGCGACTGGTCGCTCAGTATTTTCCACCAAACAGTTTGTTGACCAGCTTCCGGTCAATGCGCCATGCGTCCTGTTTAACGGGAGCGGTATTTACGATTATGCTGCACAGAAGATGCTGACCGCAGAATATCTTCCTGCGTCATTCCGCCAGCATATCGTCGATCTTTGTGCAGCGTTCCCCGCTATGGGTGCGGTTGTGCTGGATGAAAAAGATCTGTTTTCGGTTGCTCCAATAACCTACACCGACCGTTATCTCAGTAAGGAAAAGATGCTGTTCATTGACTATGATTTGGAGCTTTTAAAGGGTTCCTACTTGAAAGTGATCTTCACGATGGATCCGAAAATGCAGCCAGAAGCGATGGCATTTTTGGAAAGGCAGAACTGGCAGGATGTGCATTGTGTGCGTTCCAGCCCCTATTTTATCGAGATGCTTCCGCTTCACTGCAACAAAGGAAACGGGTTGCGTCGGCTTTCGGAGATGGTTGGGATTCCGCTAGACCGGGTTGCAGCGATTGGGGATTACGATAATGACCTCGAGATGCTGCAAACCGCTGGATATCCGGTCACAGTCGCAGATGCTCCGGACAGGGTCAAGCAGGTCTGCAAACTGGTAGTTGGACATTGCATGGATGGCGCGGTTGCCGATCTGATCGAACATCTTGAGACACACGGTATGTCATAAAAATTCAGTCTCTCCGCATATAAAGGGATGGGGAGGGATGTTTTATGCGATGGAAACCCGGTACAGCGGTAATCTTAGGCTTACTGGGGATTGCAGCCGCCTTTTTTACCAGTTATTCTTATCAGGCGATTACAGCGGTTGCCCCGTATGAGCGGATTGAAGGCCAGCCGACCATTGTTATCGACGCAGGACATGGAGGATTTGACGGCGGTGCGGTCGGTGATGATGGAACCGTCGAAAAGGAGATCAATTTGGCTATTGCATTGAATTTGCGAGACTTGTTCCAGATCAACGGATTTAAAGTGGTGATGACCCGTGAATCGGACGTTTCTACCGAGGATGAAGGGCTGACAACCACCCGGCAGCGGAAAAATTCCGATCTGCACAATCGAATGGCGCTTGCCAAGTCGTGCGACAATGCACTTTTTTTGAGTATCCACCAGAACAAATTTTTCCGCTCCAGATACTGGGGCGCTCAGGTATTTTATGGCCCAAAAAACGAAGAGAGCCGGACACTTGGCGCGATTATGCAGGAGCGCTTGGTCGATATGGTGCAGCCGGAAAATACCCGGCAGTTTAAACCCTGCACAGATGATGTCTATCTGATCTATAATGCGCCGATGCCAGCCCTCTTGATCGAATGCGGTTTTCTTTCCAATCCAGAAGAATGCGCAAAACTGAAAACGGACAGCTATCAGCGTCAGGTTGCATTCGCAATCTTTTCTGCAACGGCGGAATATTTGGGGTTGGAGCATTCTTAGCCTGCTGATTTTCAAGATGCAGCATCAGCAGGCTACCTTTATCCTGCAGGAGAGCAGAAGATCTCATATGTTTACGAACCCACATGATTTTGATGTTGCACAATGGATGGCATCAGGACAGATCGAATAGAGGAGCAAAAAATGGCAGTTACAAAACAAAAAAGCATCTATGTTTGCCAGAACTGTGGCTACGAAACCGTAAAATGGTATGGCAGATGCCCAGACTGTGGAGAATGGAATACTCTTTCAGAGGAGGTCCGGCAGCAGGTCTCAACATCAAAGCCAAAGTCTTCCGCAGCCGCTTCTTCCACCCGAAGCGCGACTGTTGCGAAGTTGAGTGAGATTTCATCAGATGACAGCCAGCGGTACCGGACCGGGGTAGGGGAGCTCGACCGTGTATTAGGTGGTGGAATTGTTGCTGGTTCGGTCACCCTGCTCTCGGGCGATCCTGGAATCGGAAAATCAACTCTTCTTTTACAAATTTGTCAATATCTATGTGGAACCCTCAAAATCCTTTATGTATCCGGGGAAGAAAGTGCAAGACAGCTCAAGCTCCGCGCCAACCGTTTGGGGGTGGACAGTGACAACCTGTATATCGCTGCAACCACCGATGTGGAAACGGTAATCGAGACAGTACGTCAGCTCTCGCCGGATCTTGTGATGGTCGATTCCATTCAAACAATGAGTCTTTCCGCACTTAATTCGTCACCGGGCAGCATTACCCAGATCCGGGAATCCACCCAAATTTTAAGTGGGATTGCCAAAAACGCGGAAATCCCACTTTTTATCGTCGGGCATGTCAACAAGGACGGCGCCATTGCCGGGCCCAAAATGCTGGAACACATGGTTGACGCGGTACTTTACTTTGAGGGTGAACGTCACCAGAGCTATCGTATCCTGCGAGCAGTCAAGAACCGATATGGCTCCACCAATGAGATCGGTGTATTTGAAATGGCTCAGAACGGGCTGCAGGAGGTTGGAAATCCCTCTCTAATGATGCTTTCCGGCAGGCCCTCGGGCATTTCAGGCACCTGTGTTGCCTGTGTTATGGAGGGAAGCCGTCCGATTCTTGCAGAGGTACAGGCGCTTGTTTCCAAAAGCGGATTCGGCACTCCCCGTCGTATGGCAACAGGTTTTGATTCCAATCGTGCTGCGCTGCTGATTGCAGTGCTTGAGAAACGTGCTGGATATTTTTTTGGAAATCTTGATACTTATATCAATGTTGTGGGGGGGTTGCGGCTGGATGAGCCAGCCGCAGATCTGCCTGTCGCGATCGCATTGGTCTCCAACCTGCTCGATCGGAGTGTTGCGGATCATATCGCAGCATTTGGTGAAATTGGCTTGGCAGGGGAGGTTCGTTCGGTCAGCAATATCCAGCAGAGGGTCAGTGAATCCTATCGTCTGGGATTCACTGCCTGTATCGTTCCCCGGCACAATCTGAAGGGGATCGACATCCGAGAGATGCCGGACATCCGCCTGATCGGAGTACAGAATATCTCTGAGGCGATCAAATGCATCTGAAATCTGTCGGCATCACGATTACCAGTCCTCCCGCAGGTCATCCGCATAGGGGTCTGTGGGGGTAAAGTAGCCGCAGCCATTCTCCTTGCAGCTCGTAATATAGGTGATTTCATCCAGGGCGCAGTATCCCTGCCTCTGATGATAACAGTCCTTGTCGCAGGGGATCAGATGAATTTTCCTCTCTTTGGAATTTTCCATTGGTTTTACACTCCTAAATATTCAAACTGTTTTGTCGGGTGTACTCAAAAGTATATCCAAATCCATCCGATTCATGCTGTAGGAATTGGCGGTATTCGGATGGAAAATCCGTATAAAATCCCCATTCCCGCAAACACTATCCTCATTCATCCGGATAGTCATTTGAGGGAATGGGGGATTTTTTTGCATTTTAAAAAATGTCTTGCATTTTTACTGGCTGTCGGTTCATTTGGAGGGGTTGCCGCTGCGCCAGCAGTCACATTACAACGTATTCCAACTGTCCAATGCTCTACGCCACAGCAGGTTTTATATGAAAAACACATCAACGCCAATGGGACGATTGAGGCGCAGACTGTGAAAGAGGTTTATCTGGAGACGCCGGTTCTGGCACAGGAGGTTTATGTCTCGGTAGGAGATTTTGTACAGGAGGGACAGGTAATCGCAGTGATTGACACCCAACTTACCAAAAGCGTTCTGCAACAGAGTATACCGGCGTCTTCGGTTCTGGACAACCTGCCAACCCATGCATCTGATATGACCGATTTCGCCGGACTTTATTCTGCTTTTCAATCTTCTGGCCTGGAGCTTGATTCTTTAGAAGAAATTGTTGACGCATACAGCACCTCCATTGGCTCGCAGGAACCGACGAATCCTTATCTCTACATCCCAGAGACAGTTGTTGCACCGATGTCTGGAATTGTTACCGAAGTAGGTATCAAGAGCAATGTCCTTTCCAGAACAGCGAAACCTGTGGTCACGATCGCAGACACCAAAGATTTCATTGCCAAGGTAACGGTAGGGGAATCTTTTATCTCTGACATTCATGTAGGAGATTACGCCAAAATCAGCGGAACCGGTTTTTCGGAGGTTTATTCGGGTTATGTCAGCAAGATTTATCCGGTTGCGCGCAAACTCTCGAATGGTACTGCACAGGAGACCGTGGTTGACTTGGAACTCACAATCAATGAGCCTGGACAAAGCCTGAAAGCGGGTTTTTCTGCACGTGCAGAGATCACAACTGATCATCAGCGGGAGATTCTCACCGTTCCATATGAGGCGATCCAACAGGATGAAGAAAATGTGGAATATGTATATTTGGCGAAAGGTTCTCAAGCGGTGAGGTGCAACATCCAGACTGGATTAGAACTGCTTGAAGGTGTGGAAATTGTTTCGGGATTGGGAGAGAGCGACCTTGTTATTATGGATGCACAAGCGGTACAAACAGGGGAGCGCATCACCCTGAAAAGGAGGTAAGCCGCCGCATGTTTTGGGACAGCCTTATTTGTAGTTTTCGGAATCTGGGAAGAAAAAAATTTCGCAGCTTTCTTACCATTTCCGGCATCTCTGTTGGAGTCGCATCAGTGGTTTTGATTGGTTCTATTGGGGAGATTGGAAAAAATACGATCAATCAGGAATTACAATCTCTCGGCTTGGGAAGCATTACTGTGAGTGCTGACCGTAAATTTACCAGCCAAAAGATGACAGAAGAGGATTTGACCCTGATCCGAGAGAATCCCAATGTAAAGAGTGCGACACCGATTGTGATGGATTACAGCAACGTTCGGATGCGTGGATTAGTTGCAAATTCGGTGCTATGGGGAACCGATCGGGGAGAGAATCAGATCATTTCTCTGACACCGCAATATGGACGTCTGCTCACACAGGCTGATGTCTCCAGTGCGGCAGAAGTATGTGTCGTGGATAGCAATGTCGCTAATCTGTTTTACAAGCGAGAAAACATTGTTGGAAAATTCCTTGACGCGATGATCGGAGGAAGTTATGTCCGCCTAAAAATCGTAGGGGTTGCGTCCTCAGGAGGAAACCTGCTGCAAAGTATGGTAGGGGATGTAATACCATCGTTTATTTATCTTCCATATACCACCTTGCAACGCTATGCAGGGGAGGCTTCGTTTGATCAAATCGCAGTCACGATGGTGGACAGCAAAAATGTTGAAGCTATGTCTGAACAGATTGCTGCAGCGATTAACCGTCAGCATAATATTTCCCGGGGATTTAAAGCAGACAACATCTCCAGACAGAAGGAAACGCTTGACCGTGTATTGGGCATCATTACGGTTGTTTTATCCGCTATTGCCGCTGTTTCGCTGGTGGTAGCAGGGCTTGGTATTATGACGGTTATGATTGTTTCAGTCAATGAGCGAACACGGGAAATTGGGATTAAAAAATCGATTGGCGCCACCCAAAGTACAATTTTGGTTGAATTTTTAATTGAAGCTTTTACCATCTCGCTAATGGGCAGTATGATTGGAGTAATCGTTGGAGTGTTGCTTACAGCGGCAGGATGTCTGGCTATCTCTATACCCGCACTCATCAATTTTCGTCTGATTGGTATAAGCATTGGAATTTCTGTGGTTGTCGGAATTGTATTTGGAGTTTATCCAGCAATGATGGCTGCTAGGCTTCACCCTGTCAATGCGCTTCGAATTGAATATTAGGAGAGCAAAAAACAGCCGTCTCTAAAGACGGCTGTTCAGAAGAATGGACAACTACCTAATCAATATTGACAATCTGCTTGCATCTGGGGTAATTGGGACATCCCCAAAATTCCTTCCCTTGGTTCATCCCTCGCTTTGCAACGCGCTTTACCATAGGCACATCGCATTTGGGGCAAACAGGTACTTTAAACCGGTATTTTTTAAAAAACTGCATTGGCTTTTCAATATTTCCTTCGAGTAGAAAATCCGATATTTTCCGCATTTCCTCCTCAGACAAAAATACGTTTGGATTCTGGTTCTGGAATCCCTTTAGGTAGGACGTCAATTGATCATGCTTAATAATAGACTCCTTTATTTCGTTGGGAGCTTCTGTGTCACGAATCACTGTCTTTGGATTTGCAAAAACAACAATTGCATGCATCAAAACATCTAAATTTTGCGTATTCAGAGTGGGAATCTGAGCAAGCAAGAGTTTTTTGAGCATTTCGGAATGATGACGGTTTTGCGTAACTGGATTGTAAATCCCTTCTTTTTTATAGATAATTCCTGTAGGTGTTTTAAAGCACCGGTTAAAATCACCTTTATTTGTAATTTCAATATCGTCAATAAACTTTTTACACTCAATCACAAAGATGCCAAAAGAAGCAATAACGATAAAATCGATCTGTGCATTGGTATCATCATTTTTTAAATAAATATCCTGCAAAATCAAAAGCGGCAGATAGCTATTTTTCAGTTCATAGGCAACGTTTTTTTCGCCTGTCAAACCACTCGATAATTTTTTAATATCCTGCTCAACCTCAGCTACCTGCTCCGGAATAACCAAGTCTTTCAATGTTTCTAACTGTTTAATCTGCCTAGGAAGAGATAAGTTCTCCTTAACAAAAATAGGTTCCGAAAATGATAATTCCTTTTTTACCGGCTTTGCTTTAAAAAAATTTAAAAGAGCCAACCATAATCACCACTTTATCATTTTTATCGTTAAATCCAGAAAATCCGACTTTTTCCTTTATTTTATTATATATGATATCAAGGATATATTCAAGAATTTTTTTCTTTACAATTTTTTAGAATCCTATTGACATAAAACAACGATTATGGTATTATACAAAAGTCGACCGTCAGTTTGAAAGGGTTATACTGTGGGGGCGTAGCTCACCTGGGAGAGCGCTTGAATGGCATTCAAGAGGTAGTCGGTTCGATCCCGATCGTCTCCACCAATAAAAGAATCGTACAATATCTATTTTATAAGATATTGTACGGTTCTTTTATCTTTTTATAATCTACTTACAGGGAAAATCCTCGTGACAAAATCATTTTTTTGCGGTAAAATAAGAACGTATATTCTTCACAGGAGGGGCACAGATGGGATCAGAAGAGCGGAGTGTTCGAACATTGCGGGGTGTCGGTGAACGACGGGCGCAGGCATTAGAGCGCCTTGGCATCCATACAATAGAAAATCTGCTGCTGCATTACCCGCGAAACTATATAGACCTGTCTAAACCCTGCGAGATTTCATCGGCACCGTTTGATGAACCGTGTACAGTACGGGCAGTAGTGGTCAAGAAAGGCAGTGAAATCCGGGCAGCCAGTGGGATACGGATGTATAAAGCGGTCGTTGAGGATGAGAGCGGCTCTCTGGAACTGACTTTTTTTAATAATAAATTCGCACTTGATGCGCTTGAATACGATAGAACCTATCTGTTTTATGGCAGGCTGGGTGGAACCCTGCAAAAGAGGACGATGGGTGCTCCACAAATTTATCCAGCGGATACCAGTGCATCCTTTTCTGCGGTATATCCACTGGCTAACGGGATCAGCAATCGGGTGATTTCTGGGCTGATTGCGCAGGCGCTTATGCTCGCACCAAATCTGCCGGAATGTATACCGCAGCAGATTCTTGATTCCTTCCATCTGGATGGAATTGCGCAGGCGGTAGAGATGATCCATCACCCAACCGATGCGGAAACACTGGGACGCGCAAAGCGCCGCCTGATCTTTGAAGAACTGTTCACGCTGGCGGTCGGAGTCGGATTGCTGCGGACCCGTATCCGCCAATGCAGTGCAGTGCCGATGCAGCCCCACTCGCTGCAAGCATTCTATGATGCGCTGCCGTTTACACTAACAAATGCACAGCAGAGAGCGATCGACGACCTGACTGGCGATATGCAGCGGTCAACGCCTGCAAACCGGTTGGTACAGGGGGATGTTGGATCGGGCAAGACGATGGTAGCAGCAGCCGGGGCATACTTTGCATTTCTTTCGGGGACACAATCCGCGATGATGGCACCAACTGAGTTGCTCGCGCACCAGCACTACAGCGGCCTGGAACCGCTCTGTTCCCGTTTGGGAATGCGGGTTGGGCTGCTGGTGGGTTCGATGACTGCTTCTCAGAAGCGAAAACTGCGGGAACGGCTTGCGGCAGGGGAGATAGACTTCTGTATCGGGACTCATGCATTGATCTCCGAAGGCGTCACCTTCCGAAACCTTGCTCTGGTAATTACAGACGAGCAGCATCGTTTTGGAGTGGCGCAGCGTGCCGCACTCCAACAGAAGGGAGCGCATGTCCACACACTGGTCATGTCTGCAACCCCAATACCGCGCACCCTCGCACTGATGGTCTATGGGGAACTGGATATTTCGGTCATTGACCAATTGCCTCCAAACCGTCAACCGGTAAAAACCTATAAGATCAGTTCTGGCAAGCGGGAGCGGGCCTTCGGTTTTATCCGCCAGCATCTTGATAGGGGATTACAGGCATACATTGTCTGTCCACTGGTCGAGGAGGATACCGAAAAAGAGGCCACAGGATTATGCGCAGCGACAGGATATATGGAAGAACTAGCAAATGGAGCGTTTTCTGGCTACACAATCGGGCTGCTGCATGGAAAGATGAAATCCACAGATAAAGATCGAGTGATGTCAGACTTCAAAAGTGGGCAGATTCAGTTGCTGGTTTCGACCACAGTGGTTGAGGTGGGGGTGGATGTGCCCAATGCGGTAATTATGATGGTTGAGAATGCCGAGCGGTTCGGGCTGAGCCAGCTTCATCAACTTCGAGGCAGGGTCGGACGGGGAGCCGAGCAATCCCATTGCATTTTGCTATCCGACAGCCGCAGCCAGGATACTTTGGACCGCCTTCAAATGATGTGCCGTTCAAATGATGGGTTTCAGATTGCAGAATATGATCTGCAAACCCGGGGTCCGGGAAATTTCCTAGGACAGCAGCAGCATGGCTTGCCCTCCCTGCGGATTGCTGATCTGAGCACCGATACTGACACGGTTACAGAAGCGCGGCAAGCTGCAAAACAGGTATTGTCTGTCGACCCTGATCTTTCCCAGCCACAGCATGCGGCCTTGCGTGCCGCAGTAGGGCGCCTGATGGATGTGGTTGGGGAACGTCCAAACTGAGGGACGGAGAACAGCCAATGTCTCAAAACAAAGCAGGTCGCTCTGCATTTGCAGAGCGACCTATTGAAATAGAATTACTGTTTGGACTGGTAGATCGCATACGCATCACGAGCGATCATCAGTTCCTCGTTGGTCGGGATTACCCAAACCTGCGTCTTGCTGCCGTCGGCCGAAAGCAATGCCTCCTGGCCGCGCATCCCTTTATTCTTGGCCGGATCGAGTTTGATGCCAAAGCACTCCAGACCTTCGCAGACCTCTTCCCGCAGGAAATCGGAATTTTCACCCATACCGCCAGTGAAGATCACTGCGTCAATTCCACCCATAACCGCCGTATAGGCGCCTATGTATTTCTTGATCTGGTAGTGGAGCATATGACAGGCGAGGGCAGCGCGCTCATTGCCTTCATTCATTGCACCAACAACATCTCGAGCATCACTGGAAACACCCGAGATACCCAGCAGACCAGATTTTTTGTTGAGGATCGCATTGACTTCCTCGTTGTTCAGGTTTTCTTTCTGAGCAATCGCATTGATGAGTGCGGGGTCAACGTCACCGCTGCGGGTACCCATCATCAAGCCGGCAAGCGGGGTATAGCCCATCGTGGTATCGACTGATTTTCCACCATCTACTGCAGTGATCGATGAGCCATTACCCAGATGGCAGGACACAATTTTGAGTTCTTCCGGCTTTTTGCCGAGGATTTCAGCGAGACGCAGGGTTACATACCGATGGCTGGTGCCGTGATAGCCATAACGGCGCATACCGTACTTCTCGTAATATTCATAGGGAATCGCATACATATAGGCCTTGTCCGGCATTGACAGATGGAACGAGTTGTCATAGACTGCAACCTGAACTTTGCCCGCAAAGGTTTCACGGCAGGCTTTGATGCCGGTGACCATCGCGGGAATATGCAGCGGGAACATGGAGCTGGTACCTTCAATTCCGGCAAGCACCTCGTCAGTGATCTCGTTCGACTGGGACATGCTGAATGCAACACGATGTCCAACAGCAACGATGTCATCCATACTGTCGATGACCTTGGTTTCTCCGCTGGTCAACAGTGCGACGACCTTGTCCAATGCAGCTTTATGGTTTGCAAGCTCCTCATTGAGAACCTTCTTTTCACCATTCCATTTGTAGGTGAGGATACCTCCTTCGATTCCGATTCGCTCACAGTTGCCCGAGGCGAGGACACTTTCATCCGCCATGTTGATGAGCTGATACTTGAGCGAGGAGCTGCCTGCATTGACGACGAATACATTGTTCATTCCAAATCTCTCCTTACACACGTCTTATAATACCCATAGGGGTTTGCTCACTACATTGACCAAGGGGATTATCCTTGAGGATTTTGCAAAGCAGGTCCCGGTCCATGCTTCGGTCAGATGTCCCAAGAATCTGGCCTTCGAGATCGTTGATGTCGGTGATGGCGACCGGAACCCCAACCTTTTTGGAAATGTCTGCTGCTGCTTCATCCGGCTTATCCGGTCCAAGCACAACATAATGGTTATAGGGCGGCAGGGTGAAATCACAGGGTCCATCAATACTGCGCGCTTTATATCCAGCAATATTGTAGAACCAGCCGCGAATCCCAAACAGCTTTCCAACCGCTGAAATCGCTGCTGCAAAGAGAATGCGTATGGTGCCGCACTCCCGAAGCGCCATCTCCATGGTCTCGGGCATTGCCAGCCCGATTCCATAAGGGGTCCGCAGCACAAACCGGCTCAGAAAGCGGGCGAGCGGACGCGGATGGATCTGGTCAATCGGGATAGCGCGCTTCTGGGTGCAGGCTACCGCTTTTTCGGTGATAAACAGGATATCGCCTTCCTGCACGAGCGAGGAGGCGTATTTGTCGGCCACTTCAACAATATTGTCCTGATCAGTAATAACATGGGTTTTGATACAGAGCCGACGGTATTCCACGCCGTCAACGGTGATTGTTTCGTTCTTTTCGGGGTTGACTACATAACCAGCCCCCTGGTTTTCTTCATTTGGCATTTGCGTATCCCGCCTTATCTTCAAAATCGTAGATTTTTAATGGCTTTATTTTGGAAGTTTTCCCTGAAAATTATACAACAATTCGCGGCAACAGTCAACGGGGGATTCGCCCTGCTTTTTCCAGCCTGAAAGATAGTCCTTTAAAGGATGTTAAGAAAGTGCGCATAATTGTAACGGTTAGTTGGTAGATTTTTTTCGTATGGCAGGTATAATAAGGGCAATCTTAAATTTGGGAGGTTTCTTTTATGAGTTTGGGAAGCAATTTGTTTCAGGCGAGAAAAAAGAGCGGGTTTTCACAGGAGGAGGTTGCAGAAAAATTAGGTGTCAGCCGACAGACCATTTCCAAATGGGAATTGGGTGAAACACTTCCGGACATTTGCCAATCGAAAAGGATGGCGGAGTTGTATCACCTGACTTTGGATGAATTGATAGAGTTTGATCCTGAATTGAAAGAAATAGAGCGCTTCATTGAAACCGCAGACGAAGAAAAGCAGTCAAGGATTAACTGGACAGAGATGTGGGGTAAAAAATACCCTGTTTTAACCACCTATCAGCAAATCGTCAAGATTCAGGATTACATCACGCCATTAGAAGAGCTGCAAAACCGTCTGAAAGCGGAGTATGGGTATCATGATCTGGATGCATTTTTAGAAGCTGTATTCATAAGCGTTTAAGCAAGGTATGGAAATGAGAAATTTTGACGATAGTCTCAGCAGAT
>NZ_QZEG01000042.1:0-27543 GCF_009917605.1 Anaerotruncus sp. 1XD42-93
TGTCGCTTCGGATATCCATCCACTGTGCTCCTTTCATTTCCTGACTCCCTTTCCGGGCTCTTTTTCGCCCTGATTGGGAGTCTATCCTTTTCCCTTCACCTCCGCCACAAAACTACATTTTTTCCTCGGCGTTTTCTTTCATTTTATTACTGGCGCTGACACCCATTGCGGGGCTTGTCATTACCTACGTCCTATGCTATGAGCTTATCAGCATGGTAACGGAAAAGAACAATATGCACGACGTTGACACTTCCATGTTCTTCAAGTGGGTGTTCAAGGCGTTTGTGGCAGTCTACCTTGTGACGCACACCTTTGACATCACTATGGCGGTGTTCGATATGGCGCAGCACGTTGTTTCCGGCGCGGCGGGGGTAATCGGCGGCAGCACAGAGATTGATGTTGCCGCCGCCCTTGCTTCCATGCAAAGCGGGCTTGACGCTATGGAAATCCCCGAACTGCTCTTACTTGTCATGGAAACAAGCCTTGTGAGCTTGTGCATGAAAATCATGTCCGTACTGATAACCGTTATCCTCTACGGGCGCATGATAGAAATTTACCTTTACTGTTCGGTATCGCCTATCCCGTTTGCAACTATGACTAACCGGGAATGGGGGCAGATAGGAAACAACTACCTAAAATCCCTGTTCGCTATCGGTTTTCAAGGCTTCCTCATTATGATATGCGTCGGCATTTACGCGGTTCTGGTAAACAACATGATAATAGCGGACAATCTGCACAGCGCGATATTCTCCCTTGCAGCCTATACCGTTATCCTCTGTTTCTCCCTGTTCAAATCCGGCGCACTGGCGAAGTCGATATTCTCCGCGCATTAGCGGCGTGTCAAGGGCAGGGTGGAGATTTTCAGAGCGAAGCGGCGAAAATACGACCCGACCTTGACGCGGATAACCCCCATATAATACGGGCGGGCAAAGGGCATAGATTGACCTTTGCCTTGATTACCCTTATGGGAAGTTACAGCAACACCAAACCCAGAGAAAGGAGGTTTTCACTTGGCGTATGTACCCGTACCCAAAGACTTATCCAAAGTCAAGACAAAAGTAGCGTTCAACCTTACCAAACGGCAGATTGTATGTTTTGCGGCGGCTCTCCTGTTCGGCTTGCCGCTTTTCTTTCTGCTCAAAGACAGCACAGGCACAAGCCTTGCGTCTATGGCTATGATTGCCGTCATGCTGCCCTGTTTCCTCTTTGCCATGTATGAGAAGCATGGACAGCCCCTTGAAGTGGTGGTGAAGAACATCATTCAGACGAAATTCATAGCCCCCAAAGAACGACCATACAGGACAGACAACTTTTATTCCGTCTTAGAACGGCAGAGAAAACTTGAAAAGGAGGTATCAGCGATTGCAAAAGGAAACACGAAGAAACAGCGCGGCGGGAAGCGCAAAGCCTAACCCGCCCCGCAAGCTCACCCGCGCCGAGAAAAAGCAGATTGCGGAAATCATCAGACAGGCAAAGGGCGACGGGAAAGCGCACACCGCGCAGCAGACAATCCCTTATATCCAGATGTACCCGGACGGTATCTGCAAGGTTACGGGACGGAAATACTCAAAGACCGTCGCCTTTGAAGATATTAACTATCAGCTTGCACAGGCAGACGACAAGACCGCCATTTTTGAGAACTGGTGCGACTTCCTCAACTACTTTGACGCTTCCGTTTCGGTGCAGCTCTCTTTCATCAATCAGGGGACGCAGCGCGGCGAAGCGGAAAAGGCGGTCAATATCCCGGCACAGGAGGACGCTTTCAATTCTATCCGCACAGAATACCGGGATATGCTGAAAAACCAGCTTGCAAAGGGCAACAACGGGCTTGTCAAAGCAAAATATATCACCTTTGCCATTGAAGCCGACAGTCTGGGCGCGGCGAAATCCCGCCTTGCCCGTATCGAAACGGACGTACTCAACAACTTTAAGCTCTTGGGCGTGTCTGCCCGCCCCATGACAGGCTATGAACGCCTTAAAATGCTGCATGGCATTTTCCACCCGGAGGGCGGGCAGTTTGCCTTTGATTTTTCATGGCTTGCCCCGTCCGGGCTTTCCACAAAGGACTTTATCGCCCCGTCCTCTTTCCGTTTTGGCGAGGGGCGGTATTTCCGCATGGGGCGCAAAATCGGCGCGGTTTCATTCCTTGAAATCCTTGCGCCGGAATTAAACGACCGTATCTTATCTGACATTCTGGACTTGGAAACGGGCGTTATCGTCAATCTGCATATCCACAGTATCGACCAGACCGAAGCCATAAAGACAATCAAGCGGAAAATCACCGACCTTGACAAAATGAAAATCGAAGAACAGAAAAAAGCGGTACGCAGCGGCTACGACATGGATATAATCCCGTCCGACCTTGCCACTTTCGGCAGCGAAGCGAAGAACCTCTTACAGGACTTGCAGAGCCGGAATGAAAGAATGTTCCTCTTGACGTTCCTTGTGGTGAACATGGCAGACACAAAAAGGAAACTGGAAAATGACGTATTCGCGGCGGCGGGCATTGCACAGAAGAACAACTGCGCCTTAACCCGCCTTGACTACCAACAGGAAGCGGGGCTTATGTCCTCTGTACCGCTTGGGGAGAACCTTATCCCCATTCAAAGAGGGCTTACCACGTCAAGCACCGCTATCTTTATCCCCTTTATCACGCAGGAGCTTTTTCAGACGGGCGCGGCTTTGTATTACGGCTTAAACGCCCTGTCTAACAACATGATACTCTGCGACCGCAAGCAGCTAAAGAACCCCAACGGCTTAATCTTGGGTACGCCGGGAAGCGGGAAATCCTTTGCCGCCAAACGGGAAATGACAAACGCTTTCCTCATTACCGACGACGACATAATTATCTGCGACCCGGAAGCAGAGTATTTTTCCCTTGTGCAGCGGCTTGACGGGCAAGTGATACGGTTATCGCCTACGGGCAAGGGCATTGACGGGAAGCCCCAGTATGTGAACCCTATGGATATTAACCTCAATTACAGCGAGGACGACAGCCCCCTTGCGCTGAAATCCGACTTTATCCTCTCCCTCTGCGAGCTTGTCATAGGCGGCAAAGAGGGCTTGCAGCCCGTCGATAAGACCGTCATTGACCGCGCTGTTAGGAACGTGTACCGCCCTTTCCTTGCAGACCCCGACCCGGAGAAAATGCCTATCTTGGGCGACCTCTACAACGAGCTTTTGAAGCAGCCGGAGCCGGAAGCGGCGCGTATCGCGGCGGCGTTGGAGCTTTATGTTTCCGGGAGCCTTAACGTCTTTAACCACAGGACGAATGTAGAGCTTTCAAACCGCCTTGTCTGCTTTGACATCAAGCAGCTTGGGAAGCAGCTCAAAAAATTAGGTATGCTCATTGTGCAGGACCAGGTATGGAACCGCGTCACCGTCAACCGGGCAGAAAGGAAATCCACCCGGTATTTTATGGACGAATTTCATCTTCTCTTGAAAGAGGAACAGACCGCCGCCTATTCCGTTGAAATCTGGAAGCGTTTCAGAAAATGGGGCGGCATACCCACAGCAATCACGCAGAACGTCAAAGATTTGCTTGCTTCCCGCGAAGTGGAGAATATCTTTGAAAACTCTGATTTTGTCCTCATGCTCAATCAGGCGGCGGGCGACCGGGCTATCCTTGCAAAGCAGCTCAACATCTCCCCGCAGCAGATGAAGTATGTCACCCACACCGAAGCGGGCGAGGGGCTTATCTTCTACGGGAACGTGGTGCTGCCCTTTGTAGACCGCTTCCCGAAAGACACCGAGCTTTACCGGGTAATGACGACGAAGCCGGAGGAAGTGGGCGAAGCATGAACGGGCTGAAAACTGACACAATCATCAACCGGGACGCGCTCTATGCCTTGCGGGAGCTTCCAGAGGAAAGCGTACACTGTTGCGTCACAAGCCCGCCCTACTATGCGCTTAGGGATTACGGGCTTGATATGCAGATTGGGCGGGAGGACACGCCGGAGCAGTACATTGACAGGCTGACCGAGGTTTTCCGCGAGCTGCGCCGGGTACTGCGTTCTGACGGTACGCTCTGGCTGAATATCGCGGACACCTACTGCGGCACAGGAAATAAAGGCTACCATGCAGACCCGAAGAACCCGAAAGGCAGAAACGGACAGCAGATTGCAAGAAACAACCGCGTTTCCGGCTGCAAACAAAAGGACTTAATCGGTATCCCTTGGCTTTTAGCCTTTGCCCTACGCGCTGACGGGTGGTATTTACGGAGCGACATTATCTGGCAGAAAGAAAACCCCATGCCGGAGAGCGTGAAAGACCGCCCTACCCGCTGCTATGAACATATCTTTCTGCTTACGAAGTCAAAGAAGTATTTTTATGACGCAGCCGCCATAGCCGAGCCGTTAGCCCCCACAACGGCGGCGCGGTACCGCACCGGGCGCAGCGCGGGACAGAAATATGCGGACGAAGTACCCGGACAGGGGAACGTACAGGGGCTTAACCGGGCGCGAAGCGGCAGCTACTACGACGAAGCCCTCATGCCGACCATGCGGAACAGGCGGGACGTGTGGCTTATCAATACCGTTCCCTACAAGGGCGGGCATTTCGCCGCGTTCCCGCCAAAACTTGCCGAAACCTGTATCAAGGCGGGCTGTCCGAAAGGCGGCGTTGTGCTTGACCCCTTTTTCGGCAGCGGCACGACGGGGGCAGCCGCAAAGCAGCTTGACAGGCATTATATAGGCATTGAGATAAACGCCGAGTATTGCGCCCTTGCAAGGGCGCGGATTGGAGGGACAGACACATAAAACAATATAAGGCGCGTGAAAAAGTCACGCAGAAAATGACCCGCGAGGGGGCTGTCGAGGTAAACGCCGCTACCGGGAAAAAGAAACGTATCAGCAAGCGGATAAGGGACGCGGACTTTGCAAAGACCGAAGCCCCACCGCAGCCGGAACAGGCAGCGCAGCCCCTACCGGGCGGCGCAACTTCCCCGCCCTTAACCGACACGCCGCCGCTTCCCCATGCGCCGGGGGCAGAACGGGAACAGGACACCGCAGCAGCCGAGCGCGTCTTGGAACGTATCGACGGGGCGCGTACCAGAAAGGCGAGCAAAAAGGCGGCGAGGAAAGCACAGGCAGAAGCCACAGCAAAAGAAAAATCTTCCCGCTTGCAGTTTACCGACGAGGAACGGGCAACGCCGGAGCTTGAAAGGTATATCCGAAAATCGGACAAAGCAGCCGACCGTCTGGACGCGGCAAAGGCGGCTATCCCCAAAGAAAAGAAACTTGTACGGGAGCGCACCTTTGATGAAGCCACCGGGAAAGGCAAGACCCGCCTACATTTTGAGGAACAGGAAAAGCCCATAGGAAAGAATAAGCCCCACAATAACCCGCTATCCCGCCCCGCACAGGAAGCGGGTATTTTCGTCCACAACAAGATACATTCCGTTGAAAAGGACAATTCCGGCGTTGAGGGGGCGCACAAATCCGAAGAACTGGCAGAGCGCGGCGCAAAGTACGGGGCGCGGAAAGTCAAGGAGGGCTACCACAGCCACAAGCTCAAACCCTACCGGGCGGCGGCAAAGGCAGAGAAAGCGGCGTTCAAGGCGAATGTGGATTTTCAGTACCATAAAGCCCTGCATGACAATCCGCAGATTGCGGGCAATCCCCTTTCCCGCTTCATGCAGAAGCAGCAAATCAAGCGGCAGTATGCAAAGTCGGCAAGGAAAGGCGGCGCAAAAACGGCGCAGAAAGCCGCAGAGAACACCCGCAAGGCGGCAAAAAAGACCGCCGAGGAAACAAAAAAGGCAATCGCTTTTGTAGGGCGGCACCCGGCGGGCGTATGTATCGCCGTTGCCGCGCTACTCTTATTCATCATGGTATCGGCGGGGCTTTCCTCTTGCGGTTCCATGTTCTCCGGCTTGATGAACGGCATACTTGGGACTTCCTACACGTCGGAGGACAGCGACCTTGTGGCGACGGAGAACAATTACGCCGCAAAGGAAAACGAGCTTCAGCAGCAGATTGACAATATCGAAAGCACCCACCCCGGCTATGACGAATACCGCTATGACCTTGACAGTATCGGGCATAACCCCCATGAGTTAGCGTCCTACCTCACCGCCCTTTTACAGACCTACACCCCGCAGAGCGCACAGGCAGAGCTAAATCGCGTCTTTGCCATGCAGTACACTTTGACGCTGACAGAAGAAACGGAAATCCGCTACCGCACAGAAACAAGCACAGACCCGGAAACAGGGGAAACGACCACCGAGGAAGTACCCTACGAGTACCATATCCTCAACGTGAAGCTGACGAACAAGCCCATTTCCGAGATTGCGGAGGAACTTCTAACGCCACAGCAGCTTGAAATGTACCGCGTCTATCTGGAAACAAGCGGAAACAAACCGCTGATTTTCGGCGGCGGCTCCCCCGATATGGGCGCGTCCGAGGATTTAAGCGGCGTACAGCTTGTAAACGGCACACGCCCCGGCAACACCGCCGTTGTAGACCTTGCGAAGCGGCAAGTCGGCAACGTGGGCGGGCGACCCTTTTGGAGCTGGTACGGATTTAACAGCCGCGTGGAATGGTGCGCCTGTTTCGTTTCATGGTGCTACAATCAAGCCGGAAAGAGCGAGCCGCGCTTTGCCGGGTGCCAGTCACAGGGCGTACCCTGGTTCCAGTCACGCGGGCAATGGGGCGCGAGGGGCTATGAGAATATCGCCCCCGGCGACGCTATCTTTTTCGACTGGGACGGGGACGGGAGCGCAGACCATGTGGGGCTTGTTATCGGAACGGACGGGGAGCGCGTCTATACCGTCGAGGGCAATTCCGGCGACGCCTGCAAGATAAAGAGCTACCCCGTCAATTACTCCTGTATCAAAGGCTATGGGCTGATGAACTGGAATTAACATATTTTTGAGCAAAGAAAGGAGAAATTTATTGATGGCTATGAACAAAATTGAACGTATCGACAAAGAGATTGCAAAGACCCGCGAGAAAATCACCGAGTACCAGAACAGATTAAGGGGGCTTGAAGCGCAGAAAACCGAAGCGGAAAACCTGCAAATCGTACAGCTTGTGCGCTCCATGCGCCTTTCCCCGCATGAGCTTTCCGCTATGCTTTCCGGCGGCGGTATTCCGGGCATGGAAGCCGCGCCGGGCTACCCCGCAGAACCCGCAGACCACGACACCGAAGAAATGGAGGACACCGAGAATGAATAAGAAAATCCTTAGAACCTTGACCGCACTCTGCGCCGCCCTCATGCTGACGGGCGGCTTTTCCGTCACCGCCTTTGCACAGACCCCGGAGGGACAGGACGCGACCGACGACAGCGGCGTTGTCTATGAGGAACCCGAAAAGGAAGAACCCCTTACCCCGGACGGGAACGCGACCCTTGTAGACGATTTCGGCGGCAACAAGCAGCTTATCACAGTGACGACCAAAAACGGCAATTACTTTTATATCCTTATCGACCGGGACGACGAGGGCGAGGACACCGTACATTTCCTTAATCAAGTGGACGAAGCCGACCTTATGGCACTCATGGAGGACGGAAGCACCGAAGCAGCCCCGCCCGCCGTTTGCAGTTGCACCGATAAATGCGAAGCCGGAAAGGTAAATGTGAGCTGCCCTGTCTGCAAGGACAACATGACCGCTTGCAGCGGCAAGGAAGCGGAGCCGGAAACCGAGAAACCAACAGAGCAGCCCAAAGAGAAAGGCAATACAGGCGGGCTTGTGCTTTTCCTTGTCGTGGCACTTCTTGGCGGCGGGGGCGCGTTCTATTATTTTAAGTTTATGAAGCCAAAGCAGAACGTCAAGGGCGACACCGACCTTGAAGATTTCGATTTTGACGATTACGACGAGGACGAGGGGGACGGGCTTTCTGATGAAGAACAGGAGGACGAGGAAGCATGACGCTTTTTACCGAAAACCCTTTAGAAAAAATGATGGTACAAAGACCCACCGGGCGGCGTGACAGTGCGCCGCCCGTTCCAAAATCCCCGGCGTGTATGCGTTGCCCTTATAAGGCGCAATCCCCCTGTATCGGCTATTGTCTGAAACAGGCACAGGAGAAGAAGCACACCGCGCCGGAACGCTGAAAGGAGGATTTTTTCATGGCATTTAGACTTGTGATTGCAGAAAAGCCGAGCGTGGCGCAGACTATCGCCGCCGCGCTTGGCATTAAGGGGAAACAGGACGGGTATATCGAGGGCGGCGGCTACCTCATTTCATGGTGCGTCGGGCATTTGGTACAGCTTGCGGAAGCTGCCGCCTACGGGGAGCAATATAAAAAATGGAGTTTTGACAGCTTACCCATTCTGCCGGAGGAATGGCAGTACGCCGTTGACCCGGACAAGGGGAAGCAATTCAAAACCATTAAAGAGCTTATGCACCGCGCCGACGTTTCCGAAGTGGTAAATGCGTGTGACGCGGGGCGCGAGGGTGAATTGATTTTCCGCTTTGTCTACGAAGTGGCGGGCTGCAAGAAGCCCATGCGCCGCTTGTGGATTTCTTCAATGGAGGACGGGGCGATTAAGGCGGGCTTTGCTTCCCTCAAAGACGGGCGGGACTATGGCGCGCTCTTTGCGTCCGCCCTCTGCCGCGCAAAGGCTGACTGGCTTATCGGCATTAACGCCACCCGGCTTTTCTCCTGCCTGTATGGAAAGACCTTGAACGTGGGGCGCGTCCAGACCCCGACCTTAAAAATGCTCACCGACCGGGACGCGGCTATCTCCCATTTCCAGAAAGAAAAATATTATCATGTTCGCCTTGATTTATCCGGCGCGGACGCGGCAAGCGAAAGGATTTCGGACAAGGCAGAAGCCGACGCGCTGAAAGGGGCTTGCGAAGCGGGAAAGGCGGTATGCGTTTCCCTTACCAGAGAGAAGAAAACCGCAGCCCCGCCAAAGCTCTTTGACCTTACCTCTTTGCAGCGGGAAACGAACCGCATTTTCGGTTACACCGCAAAGCAGACCCTTGACCTTGCACAATCCCTTTATGAAAAGCGGCTCCTTACTTATCCGAGGACGGACAGCAGCTTTCTTACTGACGACATGGGCGGCACCGCAGCGGACATTATCGCGCTGCTTTGCGAAAAGCTCCCCTTTATGGCGGGCGCGGACTTCACGCCGGAGATTGCAAAGGTATTAGACAGCAAGAAAGTATCAGACCACCACGCAATCATTCCCACTATGGAGCTTGCAAAGGCTGACCCGGACGCGCTGCCGGAAAGCGAGAAGAATATCCTTACCCTTGCGGGGGCGCGTCTGCTTTTTGCCACCGCCGAGCCGCATATTTATGAAGCGGTTACGGCGGTTTTCTCATGCGCCGGGACAGACTTCACCGCAAGGGGAAAGACCGTACTTGCGGAGGGTTGGAAAGAGCTTGAACGCAGATACCGGGCGACGCTGAAAGATAAGCCCGAAGCAGAGGACGGGGAAAATGAGGGCGTGACGCTGCCGGAGCTTTCCGAGGGACAGAACTTTCCTAACCCCGCCGCAAAAGTAACGGAGCATACCACAACGCCGCCGAAGCCCCACAGCGAAGCGTCGCTTCTCTCTGCTATGGAGCGAGCCGGGAACGGGGACACCGACCCGGACGCGGAACGCCGGGGGCTTGGCACTCCCGCCACCCGCGCCGCCGTCATTGAAAAACTGGTAAAGGGCGGCTTTGCAGAGCGCAAGGGGAAGCAGCTTATCCCCACGCAGAACGGAGCCGCCCTTATATCAGTCTTGCCGGATATGCTCACTTCCCCGCAGCTTACCGCAGAATGGGAAAACAATCTGACGCAGATAGCAAAGGGAGCCGCAGACCCCGGCGAATTTCTGTCCGGCATTGAAGCTATGGCGCGGGAGCTTGTGCAGACACACGCCGCAGCACTGGACGGGAAAAAGGATTTGTTCCGGGAGGAAAAGCCCTCTGTCGGCAAATGCCCCCGTTGCGGTTCCCCCGTCCATGAGGGGAAGAAAAACTATTATTGCAGCAACAAAGAATGTGCCTTTGTCATGTGGAAGAATGACCGCTTTTTCGAGGAACGCAAGACCGCTTTTTCCGCGAAGATTGCCGCCGCGCTCCTTAAATCCGGCAAAGTGAATGTGAAGAAGCTCTATTCCCCGAAAACAGGCAAGACCTATGACGGAACTATCGTTCTGGCTGACACTGGCGGGAAATACGTCAACTACCGTATCGAAGTACAGAAGAACTAAAAACTTGAATAGCAAGCATAGGAAGCGGGTACCCACTTCCGTAAATCCCTGTCCTGCCGCTGACGCGCCGGACGGGGATTTTGCTTGTTGGGAAGTTTCCCAAACCCTCTAAAAAAATGAAAAAATTGTTGGCATAACGCACAGCCCACCGTAGTACGGGGCGAACCCCAAAAGCGCGGCGGTGCGCCGCCATTTCAGAAAGGAGCGAATGAATGGAAAAGAAAAAAGGTTACTCCATGTTTGAGCGTGACAAGTTAGACCCGGCTGACAGTATGCGGATAGAGCGAAATATTTATTTTGAGGAACAGACCGCTGACCTTTCCGGGCTTACCGCCCTGCCCTTAGAACAGTTACAGGCATTGCGGGAAGAATACGCGGCGGCTGAACAGGCAGCTTTTGAAGCCTTGCAAGAACAGGCGGCGGCATGGGACGAACAGGCGGGAAAGACCCTTGCCATTGACAAAGCCATTGAGTATGTGAGGACACCCGAAGCTACGCATACCGCGAACCAGTGGGAAGCTACGGACTACGGGAAGCACATCAGCAACCGCGTCTACCAAATGCGCTACCACATATCCGAGAATACCCGGTATGACAGGGAAAAAGAGAAATCCATTCCCTATTCGTGGACGCTTTCATGGAGTATTTACACCAACAGCCCCCACAATTACGGACAGGCAAAAATCGCCGGACAGGAAAGGAAAGTCTTTGCAGACAAGGCAGCTATGGAAAAATATCTGAATGGGCGTATCAAAGCCTATCAGCATTTATTCACCGAGGTATCGCCGCCTATCCCGCCAGAGTATGCAGAGCATTTCAAAGTAAACGGGCAGCTTTTACCGGGCTATGCTATCGAGGGCGAGGAACGGGCGCAGCCTACCGCTGAAAAAGCAGCCCCCACCACAGCAGAGCCGCCACAGGACACCGAACAGAGAAAGGAGCGTGAAACCATAAACGAGCAGTTTTCAATTCTTATCGACAGCCGCAGCCGCTTTGAAACAGGCAAACCGGGCGGCGTGTGGCTTCCCATGCCGACCACAACAGAGCAGCTTCATGCGGCTATGGAAAGCGTCGGCATTACCGCAGACAATCCGCAGGATTTTTTCATCAACGGGTATTCTTCTACGGAGGACTGCCCCTTTGACTTGCCGCTTTCCGTTATCCAAAGCGCAAGCATGGACGAGCTGAATTATTTTGGAAAACTTCTGGAAATGCAGAGTGACGGGGACAAGGATAAATTTGCGGCGGCGGTTACACATGGCGAGTATGCCGGAAGCATGAAAGACCTTATCAACCTTGCACAAAACCTTGACTGTTACTGGCTCTATCCCACTGTCCGCAGCGAAGAAGATTACGGTTATTATCTTATCGACGAACTGGACGAGCTGGAGCTTCCCGAAGAAGCAAAGAAATATTTCAAGTATGAAGAATACGGGCGGGACGCAGTTAGCAAGGATAAGGGGCAGTTTACCGAACAGGGCTATATCTATAACAATCAGAACACCTTTACCGAATGGTATCGGGGAACGGAAAACGAGATACCCAAAGAATACCGCGTTATGAGCTTCCCACAGCCGGAACGCGGCGGACAGGACAAGACCTTTATGGACGCAGCCGCCACAGAGCAGACCGCCCGAACCGCCGCAGAGCAGCCACAGGAGCCGCACCCGGTTATCCCTATCGTGCTGACAGCCGGGAAGCCCGCCGAGAAATTAAAAGAGATTACCGACCGTCTGGAACAGGGCATTACGGAACTCTTTGACAGCGAGCGTTACAAGGAATATCTGAAAGTCATGTCAAAATTCCATAATTACAGCTTCCGAAACACCGTCCTTATCGCCATGCAGAAGCCGGACGCTTCCCTTTTGGCGGGCTTTTCCGCTTGGAAGAACAACTTTGAGCGAAATGTGATGAGAGGGCAAAAGGGAATTAAAATCATTGCCCCGTCGCCCTATAAAATCAAACAGGAAATGCAGAAAATCGACCCGCACACGCAGAAGCCCATAATCGGCAAGGACGGAAAGCCCGTCACCGAGGAAAAGGAAATCACCATACCCGCCTACAAGGTGGTATCCGTCTTTGACGTTTCCCAGACCGAGGGAAAGGAACTGCCGGACATTGCCGTTGACGAACTGACAGGCGACGTTGACCGCTATAAGGACTTTTTCGCAGCCCTTGAAAAGACTTCCCCCGTTCCTATCGCCTTTGAGAATATCGAGGGCGGCTCTCATGGCTACTACCACTTGGAGGACAAGCGCATTGCTATCAACGAGGGCATGAGCGAATTACAGACCTTAAAGACCGCCATTCACGAAATCGCCCATGCGAAGCTGCACGACATTGACCTCAACGCGCCAAAGGACGAGCAACCCCGCGTTGACCGCCGCACCCGCGAAGTCGAAGCGGAAAGCGTCGCCTATACCGTCTGCCAACATTACGGGCTTGACACGTCGGACTATTCTTTCGGCTATGTCGCCGGGTGGAGCAGCGGGCGGGAGCTGTCCGAGCTGAAAAGCTCCCTTGAAACGATACGCAGCGCAGCCGCCGAGATTATCAATTCCATAGACGCGAATTTTGCGGAGCTGCAAAAGGCACAGGACAAGGAGCAGACCGCCGGACAGGAGCAGCCCACCAGAGAGGAAAAGGAAGCCGTGCCGCAGCCGGAAGCCCCGGCAAAGGCAGATACAGCCGGGAAAGAGAAGCCGGAAGCAGCCGCACCGGGAAAATCCGGCGCACAGGAAAAGGCGGGCGCAGCCCCGAAAGAAGCCTTTACCCCGGAAACGATTTACAAGATGCGCCGGAACCCTTACGGCGACAGCCGGGAAAACAGCCACCTCTTGCAAGCCTATGTGACACAGGAGAACGGGCGGGCGAAAATGGGCGACGTTCTTTTCACCGGGACGCCGGAGAAATGCCGCGAGCTTATGGGGCAGCTTAAAAGCGGCGAGCTGACCGAGGGCGACGTGAAGCAGCTCTACGCAAAGGCACAGGAAACGGCGCAGACCGCCGGACAGGACAAGGACACCTTTTCCATTTACCAGATAAAGGGCGGGGACGAAACAAGGGATTTCCGCTTTGAGCCATACGACCGCCTGCAGGCGGCGGGGAATGTGGTTGACAGCGCGAATTATGAGCTTGTCTATTCCGCGCCCCTTGCGCCGGAAACTTCCCTTGAAGATATTTATATCCGTTTCAATACCGACCACCCCAAAGACTTTAAGGGACACAGCCTTTCCGTTTCCGACGTGGTAGTGCTTCATCAGGACGGACAGGACGCGGCGCATTTCGTTGACAGTGTAGGCTTCCGGGAAGTGCCGGAGTTTTTACAGGAGCAAAAGCAGCTTACCCCGGACGACTTGGAAACGGGCGAAACTGTCAAAACACCGAGAGGGACTTTCCATGTAACCGCTATGAGCCGGGAGCAGATAGAAGCCGCCGGATATGGCTTTCATCATCAATCCGACGACGGAAAGTATCTGATTATGGGGAACGGGACGCGGGCGTTTGCCGTTGCCGCAGAACAGGCGCAGCGGGACAATCCCTTGAAAACCACAGAGCAGACCACAGAACAGAACGGAAACATGATTGACGGTATCATCAACAACACCCCTACCGTTGACGAACTGGAAGCAAAGGTAAAGGCGGGCGAGCAGATTTCCCTTGTTGACCTGGCTAATGCCGTCAAAGCCGACAAGGAGCGCGACAAGGGAGCGAAGCCGGAAAAGAAGCCCTCTATCCGGGCGCAGCTTAGAGCCGACAAGGAAAAGGCGCAGAAGAAAACTGCAAAGCAGAAGTCGCAGGACTTGGAAAGGAGCTGACCCATGCCGGAACAAAGTAAATTTGAAAACGTGGACGTGACCGCTTCCCTTGAAGCGATTATGAAGCAGAACACAGGCTTTTATCAGAGCGACTTGGAGATTGACAAGGAGATTATCGCAAAGGCGGCGGCAAGCCCCCACAGGGAGGACAAGACCCTTTTGTGGTTCTGCCGCCCGTCTGGGACGCATTGCTTTCGGGAGCGCGACGTTTTCCTAAAGGACACCGCGCCCCATAACACATGGCGTTTTTACATGGAGCAGACAAGCGACCGCGTACTTGCCTATGCAATCGAGCTGACAGGAACGGAGCGCGTGAAAATCAAGGGTAATCTGTATGAGCTTGACTATTCCCGCCACTATGAGCGCGTCAAGGAAAAGGAGCTGCCCGCCGATACGGTCAAGCTGATTTATGAGCGTGGGGAAAGTGAGATACCCGCCGGACGGTTCTTCAACGGCAATCCCGACCCGCAGCTTGGGAAATTTGAACGCTTTGAAGCCGTACCCAACGACCCGGACGCGCTGCAAGCTCTTTTACAGGAAGAACAGCGCAGCCGGGAGCAGCTTTCGCCGGGGGATTTCAAGGCGCATATCGCAGCCTTGCGGGACGGGCTGATTGAAACGGAAGCGCGGCGCATTGTGCGGGAAATGAAGCGGCACGACACGCCAAACAGCCCGAACAAGACCCATTTCATGGCAGAGCTTTCCCCGGCGTTCATGCGGCTTGCGGCTACAAAGGACACTGACCGCCTTTTCTCCATGCTGCCCTACAAGACACTTTCCTTTTCCAAAATCGAGGGCAGACATGGGACGTATGCGCTGATTGACAAGGGGGAGAACCGGGACAGGGAGATAAGGAAGCCCCGCCCCTCTATCCGGGCGCAGCTTAAAGCGGACAAGGCAAAGACCGCCCCGAAAAAGGCGGCGGCAAAAACAAAAAATCACGATATGGAGGTATGAACATGATGAAATTTACCGTTGAGGAAACAAACCTTTTGAGCATTTACAACGAGGGCGGCAAGCGGGCTTTGATTGAGAATGTCAACGCCGCGCTGCTCTACATGGACGCGGATATGCGGGAGCTTGCAAAGCGCACCCTTTCCAAAGTGGACGCTTTGACCGAAGCGGAATTTGCAGAGCTTCCCATTTACGCCGCTGATGAAGTATGAACGGGGTTAAGCGGCTGACGCCGCCCCAGAGCCGGAAAGTAAACGCCCTTGTGCGTCGGACGTGCTGCAATTATGATAACGGGAACTGTATCTTACTGGACGACGGGGACGAGTGCGTATGTCCGCAGCTCATTTCCTATTCGCTTCTCTGCAAGTGGTTCCGGGCTGCGGTGCTTCCCGTCGATAAGCTGCTCTATGCGGAGCTTTACCAGACCGGAGACAGGAAGAAATGTACCGAGTGCGGCGCGTTCTTTGCGTCAACCTCTAACAGCGTCAAATACTGCCCCGTCTGCCGGAAGCGTATCACCCGCCGACAAGCCGCCGAACGCATGAGGAAAAGACGCGCCCATGTTACGCAGTAGGCGCGGAAAATCCCTTGATTTACAGGGCTTTCCGGGCGTGAAAATCAGAAAGGCGATACTTTATACCTTTACCTCCGAAAATGGCGTTCTACTGCGTAACATTCACGAAAACAGCACCCATAAAAAGACAGGGCGCGGAAGTCATATACTGGCTTCCGCGCCCTGTTCTTTTTTTGCCTATCTGACATTTCCCTTTTCCATTTCTTCAAGCGGGAACTGCGGGAGGGCTTCTATCAGCTTCTTTGTGATGGACTGGCGCATATCTTCGTTGATTTCCTGTTTCGTGCTTCCGTCCGGCTGTCTGACCGCTACCGTCGATAGCCTGTCGATTTCGTCCTTGTAGCAATCCACGACTTTCTCCACCGCCCATTTCTCCCCGGCAACGGCGGCGCGTATGGTTTCATATTCCGGCATTTTCTGGTTTTCCATGCTCAACGCTCCTCTGCTTTTTGATAGCCCTATCATAGCACAGCGGCGGGGATTTTGCTATCCTTATCCGCGTTCTGTTTCCTTTTCCCGTTCCGGCTGTCTGTCTGCCTGTAAAATGCTGTCAATGTTCTGCTTGATAATATCATATTCCCGGACTTTCTTTTTCAATTTTCCATAGTCGGCGTAAAGGGCTTCTTTCTGCGCTTGGAGGGCTTCATACTCCGATTGCAGCGCGGCGAGGTTCGGGAGCTTCGCAATGCCCGCCGCTTTCAGTGACCTTACGGCGGCTTCATGGAGGATAATTGCCTGTTCCTGTCCGGCGCGGTACTTCTCCCTGTTCCTTGCCTTGCGGTATGCGTCATAGACAGGCTTTGTCTTTTGATAGGTGGAAACATTCTTGATAAGCACCGCCATTTCCGCAAGCCGCTTTTCGGCGTTCTTCAATGCGTCTGCCGCCTGTCCGCTTTCCGCTGCCATTTCCTCAATCCGGCTGACTAAATCCGCGTACTGCTCAATCTTATGTTCCGTCAAGAAATTCATTGTTTTAGCTGCCTGTTTCAGATTGTGGATTTTCGCCCACTGTTCATAGCCCTTACTCTGCGCTGCCTTGATACTGTTCTCAATGTCGATAAGCAGCGACACGCCGCGCTGCTCTCTGGGAGCTTTCGCCACCTTTGTCCGTCTGCCCGCTATCCGTTCCCTTACGGCTTCCTCTGTATAGTCTGCGCCGAGGGTTTTAAGGCGGGTGAAGCGTTCCTGTCCGGGGGCGCGGCATGATACATATTTCCCCGGCTTTATCTCATAGCCCGCCGCCTGTAACCGCGTTAGCAATTCCTCAAAACTGGAAACTTGGGGGATAAGCGCGTCAACAGTGGTTTTCAGCTTGCCTTTCCAACTTGTACCCGTCTTTTCTGCCTGGTACTCCGCATAGCTCTTTCCCTTGCTGCCCTTGCCGGGGACGACAACGGACAAGCCATTTTCCCGGCACAGCTTGTCGCTCATGTTCCGTATGCCGTAATAGCTCCTTTTGTTGGAATTGTATTTATGGTGGTCTACAAAGTTCACCGCGCAAAAAATGATATGGTTATGGACGTGTCCTTTGTCAATGTGCGTCGTGAGTACATACTCATGCTGCCCCTTTGTTACCGCGTCGGCAAGCTGCTTTCCGATTTCATGGGCTTTCTGATAATCGACTTCCCCCGGCTCAAAGGACTGTATCAGATGAAAGGCTAAATTGTTCCCCTTTTGGAGTGCTTGCGACAGGGTATATTCAAACTCAATATCTGCCGTTTCATAGGAGCAACCGAAAGAGGACACAAGCATTTTCCCGTCCGTCTTGTCCGGGTTTTCGATATAGTCAAGGGCTTTGCTTAGAGTGCTTTTAATAGGCTTAATCTTTGTAACCGCCATATCTCCGCAAGCACCCCCTTTATTTCCTCTATGTCCTCTTGGTATGCGTTCCCCGTCGCGTTTACGCGGCGTGCTATCTGGTTGACGTTGACACCGATTTTCTGTATCTCTGCGGTCATAGCCTTTATATCGGCGTGGTCTATCTGAATGATATACCCGTCAATGGCAATCTTCCGCAGATACGCCGCCATGTTCCGGGTGGGTACGAGCTTCATTTTTTCCAGTATTAAATCCCGTTCCGCTTCCGTCACTCTGAATTTGATTTGCACTGTCCTTTTGCGTCCGTCCATGTGTTCGCTCCTTTCCTTTCCGTTCCGAGGGTTTGGGACACTTCCCAACAAGCAATTTTCAACCGACGCGCCGCAGCGCGGGAGGGCGAAAATACGGAAGTGGTACCCGCTTCCTATGCTTGCTACGAATGTTTTTATCCTTTAGGCTCTTATCACCTACTACGGAGAAAAAGCGATTTTGCCAAACTTACGCAAAAGAAAAACGCTGCAACCTCAAAAAAGATTACAACGCTTTCTAAATCCTGTTCAGTTTTAAGTCGGACATTCCTATTCGCCCTCTTTTTCGACTTCGGAAATCTCCTTTGCCGTTGCGGTTACAATCCGTATGCCTGTATCGCTCATACCGTCAAGAAGCGCGTCAAGCTGCCGCCGCTGCGTGTTCTTCTCCGGCGGCGTTTCTAAAAGGAATTGGTCTACGGATATATGGTAACGCTGTATCAGCTCAAAGAATATCTGTAAACTTGGGTGCTGCCCCTTGTTCTCAATGTTCGCAAGGTAGCGCGGCGAGATAAACATTTCGTCGCCTACTTTCTTGCGGCTCTCCTTGCATCCCTCACGCGCTGCCTTTATCGCTGCCCCAAAAGCCTTAAAGTCGTATCGTGGTACTGGTCTTTTTGCCATAGTTATTCACCCTATTACATTTTACTGTTCCCCTTTCTTCTTGGATATGTCTACGTAGTTCTATCAGTTAGCCAAAATAATTCATATATATATATGTTGACAACAAGCTGCTTTTGTATATAATATTATATAAAAGGGGGGGAATGTTTATGTTACATAGCATGCGTATTCGATAAGCATTGAAATCAAAAAAGATTTTTCCCATTTTCAATATGGGCTTTTTTGTCATGCTTATTTTGCGTATGGTATACAACAAAACTAACGACGTATAGACATAGTATAAAAACTATGCCTTAATTTTGTTGTAGTATTATATGTATAAATGCAGGTCAATGCTCATGTTGAGAATTGACCTGCATTTTTTTGCGCAAAAGGAGAAATATTATGCTTGAAAAATATTGGATAAAATGTCCAATTTGTAACGGAAAGACGAGGGTTCAAGTATTTTATAATACGGTATTAAGAAATTTTCCTCTTTTCTGCCCTAAATGTAAATTAACCACAGCAATTTAATTTTTTAGGTATGCATCTTGTCAATTTCATACAGTTTACAGTTACGCTAAATCCTCATAAATGCCGATAAAATAAAGACCTTTCGGATGATTTGGTATTGCAATCCTCTCCCATATTTGTTATAATTTAGGTATGTTAATTAGGTATGCAGGAGGCGCATATGGGAAACTATTCCGTACCTGAATCTATCCGCCAATACAAACCAAAGGGCACAATGGTAAAGCGTATTTCAAATTACTACTATGTTTATGAGTACTCAAACTATACTGACTCAAATGGCAAACGGCATACGAAAATGGGTAAGGCCATCGGATCTATCAAGGAAGGCATCGGCTTTATTCCAAACAGCACATTTACCTGCGATTCTGAAATCAGTTCGCTGGATTTTGGCGAGTATGCAATTACTATGGCAAACTCCCGGAAAACACTGGCACTGTTAAAGGAATGTTTTAATCCCCAGGATGCTGTTACGATCTATACCGTTGCGATGATCCATTTTATCCAGGGCTTTACCTATCTCCGGGATATCCGCAGCTATTATGACATGAGCGTCCTTTCCATCAGGTATCCTTCCCTTAAACTCGGATACGGTTCGCTGTCAAAGCTGTACGATGCACTCGGCAGGCGGCAGGGCAATGTTATCAGGATGGAAGAGAAGCTTATTTCGGCCTGTTCACACCAAATGGCTATTGATGGCCATGTGATTGGATGTGAATCGGTTATGAATGACCTTGCAGAAAAAGGTTATAAATTTAAAAAGCTTGGCGAAGCACAGATGAATCTGCTAATGGCGTATGATGTAAATACCGGCATTCCGCTTATGTCAAGGATATATGAGGGAGCCAGTACGGACAAGGTCAGCATTAAAGACTTTCTTGGGCAAACCGAACTGAAGGATATGCTTTTCATCGTTGACCGTGGCTTCTACAGTGTTGATAACTTAAACCTCTTCAGCAGTAATGGCAATGCATATATCATTCCTCTCGGTAAGAACTTAAATACTTGTAAAGCTGCGGTTCACAGCCTTGAAATGCATGACCGTTTTATGTATCAAAAAGGCAGGAAGGCATCCGTTGTCGAATATAAGGAGGAAATCATCAACGGATACCGCGTCCTTACTTACCGTGACCTGAATGAGTCAGCATCAGAGCAGGAAAATTATCTGCGCCATATGAGCCGCGGGGATAAGTCGTACACAAACGAGGGCTTTCAAAAAGCGAAATACTATATGGGTGTCACAGTGCTTCAGACCAGTTTGGAGAATGCATCTCCAGGGGAAGTATACACTCTTTACAAAAAGCGCTGGACAATCGAAACCTTCTACAATTACTTCAAAAACAAAGCCGGATACAATTCTCTGCATGCAGAGGACTATTATAAAACGCAGGGACTTGCTTTTGTCATGCTTGTATCTGCACTGATCCATCAGGAAATGGAAGCTGCTGTAGCAAACATAGAGGGAAAAAATGTCAGCACATGTTTATTGGAGTCAAGAATGGTAAAAGCCCATAAACGTCATGATAACTGGATTGTATGTAATTGTCTGAAAAAACAGGTGGAACTGTTTAAGCAGTTAAACACCCCATTGGAGGTAGCAATGCCGCTACATACCTAAAAAATCGAAAAGGTGTGATTAACGCATATCGTTGATGTTGAAAAACTAGAAATCATAATCAAAAACTCTGAAAAACAAACTTTTTAATTTTGAAAAGGAAGGATATTTAAATGAAACACTTACCTAAAAGTACACCTACGGAAATATTGAATGACCCATACGGATTTACTTACAAAGAAATGTCGGAAGTAATTGGAGAGGATAAAGCAAGAGCCTTATATACGGAATTGTATAAACAGCCATTTCACAAAGAAAATCTATCAATATCAACAAAAAAAGTCTATAAAAGTAGCGATACTGAAAAGTATGTTTATGAATTGAAAGATAACAGGTATATTGAAACGGTTTTTATTAAACGGCGAGATGGTGGGACTGTTTGCGTAAGTACGCAAGTTGGTTGTTCTGTTGGCTGTATTTTTTGTGAGTCCGGACGCAATGGTTTTGTTCGTAATCTAACACCGTCTGAAATTGTGCAGCAGGTTGTATTGATACGTCAAAAAGTAAATCGTATCGTTTTTATGGGAATGGGAGAACCTTTATTCAATTACGACAACTTGATTGCAGCAATCCATATTCTTCGAGATAGAAATGGACTTAACTTTCCAACCGACGGCATTACCGTATCAACAGTTGGTCCAGTTAATCAATTAAAAAAATTGCGCGAAGAACATCTAAAAATTCAGTTGACAATATCTTTACATGCAGCAACACAGGCTGCGAGAAACTGTATCATTCCTCATATGCACATGTACGCTATTGAAGATGTTGTTAAGCAAGCATTGTCCTATTCTCAAAGGCATAATCGAAAAGTGGTATTTGCGTATTTGCTTTTACCAGGTATAAATGACCGTTCCTCAGATATAAGGCAACTTGCAAAATGGTTTAAGGGCAAAAATGTTATGATTAACGTGCTGCAATACAACCCGACGAGTAATTCAAAAATTAGAGCACCACAAAAACAAGAAATGGTTGCGTTCAAACATCAATTAGAGCAAACAGGACTTGAAGTTACCATGAGAGTTTCTCATGGTAGAGAGATTAAAGCAGCTTGTGGACAGTTAGCTAATACATATAATAAAGCCAAAAAACAACAGAAATAATTTAATTAAAAGAGCCAGACGCACAGACGCAGAGCCGATAATATGCAGTTTGAAATACTGCTGTTATCGGCTCTTTTTTGATTTTAATTTGTGCCCCTAATAACCATATTGGAGCAAAATCAGAACTGTTGCTTGTCGTTCTTTGATTTCCGCAGCAGCTTTGAAAAATCAAAGCCGCCGTTTCTTTTTATCTTCTAATGAAATGACGCGGTATCACTGTTGAAATCGGCGGCTAAAGGAGGTAGCCGCCATGAAGCAAAAAGCATATCGACAAAATCCGACAGTTATTGACTTATCAAAAAAAGCCCGCCCACCACCGGGGGAAACTACGCTTATATATATGAACTGTCTAATCATCTGGATACTGCTTACAATGCCTATGCGCCCGTCCGGGCTTTTCGGACGGGCGCATTTTGTACGTTCAAAAAATTTTTGAAGAAATTTCAAAAAATCTTCGGCGTTTTTGAAAAACGCCGTATTGCCCCGCGAAAAGGGGGGAAGCACCACCAACTTTCCAACGAGAAAGGAGGTGAGAATGTGGAACCTAATAGCAGGGAGTTTTACAAACAGTGTGCTTTTCAGAAGTTTTGTAATACGGTATTGCACAATGAAGCTTGCGACACCCATAGAGAACTTCGCAGACACAAGGCAAAGGAAGTGACCTTTTCCGACATGACCTTAGACGAAGCGCGGCAGCTTCATACGTTTGATGAATATTTCAAACGTGAAGCCGCCGAAACCGTCTTTGAGAAAGCCGGGAAGAAAATCACGCCAAAGCTGCTTCTTGAAGCAATCCGTACTTTGCCGGAAGAAAAGCGCAAAGCCATACTGCTGTATTACTTCGAGGGAATGAACGATACCGAGATTGCGGAACTGTTCAATACGTCGAGAAGCACGATACAGTACAGGCGGACAAGCTCTTTTGAGAGATTAAGAAAATATCTGGAGGAAAATGCTGATGAATGGGACGAATGGTAACGAACCCGGCTACCCGGAAAATGCCCTTGTTCCCTATCCTGTCATTGTGGTAGCGACAAAGGGCGACCCGGACGCTATGAAGATTGTCTTGCAGCATTTCAGCGGCTACATAGCCCGCCTCTCCATGCGGAAGCTGTACGACGAGCGCGGGAATGTCTATTTCGGCGTAGACCACGACATTCGGGAACGGCTGCAAGCAAAACTGATGATGGCTGTCCTCACCTTTAAGGCAGAGGAATAAACCGCAGCGGCGGCGGGACGCTTTCTCTCTCCCCCTTTTCCGTTCCGCTGCTGACGCGGCAGCAAAGCCATTCTGAACCTTGACAAAGAAAGCGGCGCAAGATAACGGCGGCGCAGCATAGGGCAAATCGGATACGTTCCTTTTGCGCCGAGCCATACGGCGGGTGCGCCATGACGCTATCCGGGTGAGGTTATCCCCGCCCGGACAGCCGAGCGACCAACACCGCGCCGGAAAGCAAGTGTAGCGGCTTGCGGGCGACGACACGCAGAATATACAATGATACTTCCTTACAGCCACAGTCCGAGCGTTAAGAGCGTCGCAGGCAATGGGTAGGGCTGCATGAGAACCATGCCGGGGTGAAATTCCCATGAGGTTATGCTAATAACCGTCCGATTAAAGCCTTTGTTTTATTGAATAGTGGACTTGCTGCTATTCATAGACTGTATTATATGTTTGCGAAAGAAAGGGGGATTTTCTTTGACGCAAAACCAAACGCCCGTTACCACAACGGAGCATAAAATAGGAAAAGTTACTTACCTTGTATGTTCGTCCGCAAGTGAACGCGCAACGGACACACTGGATAAAAAGATAAAAAAACTCATTCGCAAAGACATGGAACTGAACCCCGCAAACGCCCGGAAATAGGGCGTTTCTTCACATTTTATACATGACACAGGCAGCGGTATGTGGTATAATATAGACAGTACAAATGCCATGCTTGTCTGTCGTCGGAAAGGAGGACAAAATGTTACAGACAGACAAGATTACCGCTTTATATTGCAGATTGAGCCAGGAAGATATGCAGGCCGGGGAAAGCGAGAGCATACAGAACCAAAAGATGATTTTACAAAAGTATGCTGACGAACACCACTTTTTCAACACGCGCTTTTTCGTAGACGACGGATTTTCCGGCGTGAGCTTTGAGCGTGAGGGGCTTCAAGCCATGCTGCACGAAGTTGAAGCCGGGAACGTGGCGACCGTCATAACAAAAGACCTCTCCCGTCTGGGACGTAATTATCTGAAAACCGGGGAGCTGATAGAGATTGTTTTTCCCGAATATGAAGTGCGCTACATTGCCATTAACGACGGTGTAGACACAGCAAGGGAAGATAACGAGTTTACCCCTCTGCGGAACTGGTTCAACGAGTTTTACGCCCGCGACACTTCAAAGAAAATCCGGGCTGTCAAACAGGCAAAGGCGCAGAAAGGCGAGCGCGTCAACGGGCAAGTGCCTTATGGGTACATAGCTGACCCCAACGACCGCAATCATCTATTGCCCGACCCGGAAACGGCGCACATTGTAAAACAGATTTTCGCTATGTATGTGCGCGGCGACCGTATCTGCGAAATCCAGAACTGGCTACGGGAACATGAGGTATTGACTGTTGCAGAATTGCAGTACAGGCGCACAGGAAGCCACAGGCACCCCCGCCCACACCCGAATTGTATTTACAACTGGCCGGATAAGACGCTCTATGACATTCTGGCGCGTAAAGAGTATTTGGGGCATACCATTACAGGCAAGAGCTATAAGGTATCTTACAAATCGAAAAAGACGAAGAAGAACCCGGAGGAAAAGCGTTACTTCTTCCCCAACACACACGAACCCTTGATTGATGAAGAAACCTTTGAGCTTGCACAGAAACGGATTGCCACCAAACACCGCCCTACAAAGGTTGATGAAATTGACATTTTTTCGGGGCTTCTCTTTTGCGGGGACTGCGGCTATAAAATGTATCTGCAACAGGGAGCCGGGACACTGGAACGCAAACACGCCTACACTTGCGGCAAGTATCGAAACAGGATAAGGACTGGCGAGCTTTGCACTACCCATTATATCCGAAAGAGCGTCCTTAAAGAACTTGTCCTTGCCGATTTACAAAGGGTATTGTCCTATGTGAAAGAGCATGAACAGGAGTTTATCGAAACCGCCAACGAGTGCAGCGCAAAGGCAGTACAAAAGACGCTGACGCAGCAACGGAAAGAGCTTGACAAGGCGCAGAGCCGGATTAGCGAGCTGAATATCTTGTTCCGCAAGCTCTATGAGGACAACGCTTTAGGGAAACTTTCAGATGAACAATTTGCTTTTCTGACTTCCGGCTATGACGAAGAAAAAAAGACGCTGACCCGGAGGATTGCGGAACTGTCACAGGAAATTGACAACGCCACCGAGCGCAGCGCGGACGTGAAAAGGTTTGTCGCACTGGTACGCAAATACACCGCCATTACCGAACTGACCTACGAAAACGTCCATGAATTTATTGACCGCATTCTTATTCACGAACTGGATAAGGAAACGAACACCCGCAAAATCGAAATCTTTTATAGCTTTGTCGGCAGAGTTGATACAGGCGACAAGCCTACTGAAAGTATCTCCTATTTCAGACAGATTGGAGCCGACGTAAAGAGTTATGCTATCTAACATACATCAAAAAGAGGTAAGATAACACCCTCTGCAAAAAAGGTTACGTTATCTTACCTCAACAAAATTCGTACCTGAGAATCCGTCGTCGATATAGGTATCCACAACCTCCCAGCCCTGTTTCTGCACATACTCGGCCAGCAATGCCCGCTGGTTCCCAATGCTCATGGATTCGTGGTCGGCTCCATCTTCGGAAGAAAGCCGGCAATAGATAGCGGCTCTGTAATTCTGTTGTTCTCTCATAAAACTGCCTCCTTATCAGTCCGAGAAACAACAGGGTTTATGCTCGTCTGTCATCTATACTATATCACATTAAAGTGTTAAAGTCAAGCTGACAGCCTGCTGCTTCTGACGATATTGCACACATTTTTTAACTGCTTGTGTCGTAAAGGATTTTCTTCACGGCGGCTTCGTGAATGGCTTCGCTTGCCGTCCTTGTGCCGCTGAAAATGCTGACCACCCGGATGGTGTCGCGTCCGATGGTAAGCTGGTAGCCCTGCTCGGACGGCTCAACAGCGGGGGATTTTGGCTCTTTCGTTGCTGTGTCCATACAAACCTCCCTTGCAATGAAAAGGGCCGCAGACGGGATAGTCTGCGGCTCCTATGTACGTTTTCCTATCAGCCCTTAAAGCGGTAGGGCAGCTTGCGCCCGCCGCGCTGCTGGGTGTTATACTTTTCCAGAATGACGCGGGCGAACCGGAGTGCGGCTTTATTGGTGGAAAAGTCCATCTTGCCGCGCCGGATGATTTCCTCCGGGTCAACCGCAGACAGCCGTTTGATGAAAGAACGGTCGTCCAGTTCGGTTTCATAGGTTTTCAGAAACAGCGCCATGCCGGAGAGCATAGATGCACGGAGAGAGATAGACGCGCCGTGCCATGTGCTGTCCAGGAGTACCAGCAGACGGGAAAAAGCCGCTCCGCCCAGCAGACGGTAGGCGTTGATAATGGCGCGGGTAGAGAGGATTTCGTAAGCGTCACCGCTTTTCTTATCCAGTACCCACACAAAGCCCGCCGCCTCCACAAGCCGCTTAATTTCCAGCACCTCGGCATCCGTGCCGGATTCCAGCAGGGCTTTTGTGGCATGGGAGAGCCGCAGCCGGCCTTTGGACTGATCCAGCTTGAAATACAGTTCGGCTTCCTGCTCGTAGGTCAGGCCGGTATAAATCAGGCATGGAACCGTTACGTTGCCGCCGTCCGCCATCTTCCGCATGGCGGCGATCCGGTGCTGTCCGTCCACCACGTTAAATTTGCCGTCCCGGAAACTGACCACCAGAGGGGTCAGCAAACGGTCGTCCCACTTGGCAATCAGGCGGTCAACGTCCTCCGGCTCCACGGGCCGCTGGTAGGGCAGGCCGGAGGTAAGCTGATTGCTGGATAAGTCGCGCTGTACGCCGGGATTGGCATACTGTGTTTCTGTTAAAAGGTTCTGCTGTTCCGTGCGCTCCGAACCGGGCGGACGGCGTTTTTTTCGATTGCTCATGCTTCTATTGTCCTTTCCATTTGATTTAATAAGTCCGCCATTGCGGAAGAAATACTTTCAAAACGCTGCCGGACAAACTCAAACTGCACTTTGGAGATGTGGGGGAACACGATGGTACAAAACGGGTCGTGATACCACGCGAAGCCTTTATGAAAGGTCTGCACAAAGCCGTCAATGTCCGCCAGAAGCGTATCCGGCGTGTAGCTGCAATCCTTGTCGGGATTTTTCAGGTCGGCTATGGATTCCTCCAGGGTGTCATAGTGCTTGCCGCCCAGCGAATAGGGAACCGTGGGCGATGCTGGCGGTTCTGTAACCGGCTCTGCGGTTTGCTCCGGTTTTGTATCTCGTTCCGGCTCGTGTGCCGGTTCGGGCGGTCTGGATGGTTTAGGCGGTTCTGCCTGGGGAAATTCATCTGCTGACCTGATTTCCCCAGCCGCCAACTGTGCGGCGGCTTGTTCCTGCTGTTCCGGCTCCATGCGGGACAGCTTCAGCAAGTCCTTTTTTCTGATTTTGCGGTCGGCATCCTGGATGATTTCCTTGGTTTCCGGGGTCAGGTTTCTGGCTATCTGAATCTGCCGTTTCACCGTAGCACGGTGCAGCCCCAATTTTTCGGCGGTATCATCCACGAAAGACGGTATAGAATCAAAGGCGCAAAATGCGCCTTTGATTTTTTCGCTTTTCCGGTCGCCGCCGCGTTTTGTCTGCGGGTAGAGCATTTCATAGATTTCCTTGCGCCGCAGAAGCAGCTTTCCAAACTCCAGGGTTTCCAGATCGGCCCGCACAAAGTTCTCGTCAATCTCGGCAAGTTCCGCCTGCAAGCCCTCTAAACTGCTGACATTGCACTCTATTTCCGCCCAGCCAAGCAGCCTTGCCGCTTCCAGCCGGTGCAGTCCGGCAATCAGGATATAGTCCCGGTCAACCGTGATGGGGTTTAACAGC
>NZ_QZEG01000043.1:0-27231 GCF_009917605.1 Anaerotruncus sp. 1XD42-93
CATTTTTTCGCCTTGCAGGGCAGCAAAATCCCTCGCCCATCCGGCATCCTCTGATTATGAATACAGGTTCTAAAAAACAGTTCCTTGTTTTTAAGTGTGTATACAACAGGAGGCTTGCAAAATGACAATTTATGATATTTCCAAAAAGTCAGGCGTTTCGATCGCAACCGTTTCGCGGGTCATCAACGGAAAAAAGGGGGTCAGCGATGCGACCCGCCGCCGGGTACTGAGCGTGATGAATGAGAAAGGCTATACCCCGAATGCATTTGCCCGGGGTCTTGGCCTGCGTTCGATTAAGACCGTTGGCGTCATGTGCATGGATGTTGCGGACATCTATCTTGCCGCCGCGGTTTCGTCGATCGAGCGGGAGCTGCGCCGCCGGGGTTACGACTCCCTGCTCTGCTGTACCGGCAATGAACCGGAGGACAAAAAGAATGGCTTCCGGATGTTGATTTCCAAAAAGGTCGATGCGATTATCCTCGTAGGGTCGCATTTTATGACCAGTGATACGGTCTTTATCGGGCAGGCTGCCCAGCAGATCCCTGTGATTCTGATTAACGGCTATCTCAAGGCGCCCAATGTTTACTGTGTGCTCTGTGACGATTTTGGCGCTGTCTATGGTGCGGTCAGCGCGCTGCTCGAAAAAGGCCGGCGCAGGGTCCTCTATCTCTACGATTCATCCACTTATAGCGGCCAGAAAAAACTGGATGGCTACCGGTTCGCGCTCGGACAGGCGGGTATCCCGTTTGACTCGCAGCTGGTCTTCCGCTGCCCCCGGCAGATAGACCAGGCGCTTCCCGCGATCAACCAGCTTTATGAATCCAATCTGCTGTTTGACGCGGTGATGGCTTCAGAAGATGAGCTGGCGGTCGCAGCGATCAAATCTTCACTTGCACATGGGCGGATGGTTCCACGGGATGTGGATATCATAGGATATAACAATTCCCTGCTTTCCCGCTGTTGTGAGCCGGAGCTGACAACGGTTGACAGCCGGGTAGAGGCGCTTTGTATGACTGCGATTTCGACCCTGTTCGGGGTGATCGAAGGGAAGGACTTCCCAGATCAGACCCTGCTTTCAGGCCAGCTCATCAGGCGCAGAACCACCCGTTTTTGAAAACTGATTCTGTATCAAAAGGTTTGCTTTGAAAGAGAGGTTTTGCCACAATGAAAAAGCCGTTTATGGACGCTGATTTCCTGCTGACCAATGAGGCAGCTAAGGATTTGTTCCACAACCATGCAGAAAAGATGCCGGTGGTCGACTACCACTGCCACATCAACCCCGCTGAAATTGCCGAGGACAAGCGGTATGAAAACATTGCTCAGCCGTGGCTGGCCGGGGACCACTACAAATGGCGGCAGATGCGCACCAATGGGGTACCGGAAGAGAGCATCACCGGCAGCGCGGGTGACCGCGAAAAATTTCAGGCATGGGCCGAAACACTTGACCGGGCGATCGGAAACCCCCTCTACCACTGGTCCCACCTCGAATTGCAGCGGTATTTCGGCTATAATGGCCGCCTCGGGAAGGAAACCGCCGAGGAGGTCTGGGAACTCTGCAACCGCAAACTGGCTGAACCGGGGATGGGTGTGCGCGGAATTATTGAACAGTCAAACGTCCGGCTGATCTGCACCACAGATGATCCGATCGACGATCTGCGTTATCATAAACAGCTTCGGGAGGACCCCTCCTGCAAGGTCAAGGTTCTCCCCGCCTGGAGGCCGGACCGGGCGATGAATATTGAACAGGCCCCCTACGCGGACTATCTCCGGCAGCTTTCCGAGGTTTCGGGGATAGAGGTCAGTGACTTTGATTCACTCTGTGCGGCGCTCTCCAACCGGCTCGATTATTTCGCCCAAAATGGCTGCTGCGCGTCTGACCACGCGCCCGACTGTGCGTTTTACTGCCCTGCCCCCAGGGAGAAACTGGACCGGATCATTGCGGATGCGTTGTCTGGAAAACCGGTGTCCGATGAGGATGTGCGGAACTATAAGACCGAGTTTCTCCTCTTTCTGGGCCGCCAGTACGCCAAACGGGGCTGGGTGATGCAGCTTCATTTCGGGGCGGTCCGCAATACCAATTCCAGAAGGTTTGCGCAGCTCGGCGCGGATACAGGGTTTGACTGTATGGGCAATCCTCTCGATGCATCGGCGCTTGCCCGTTTTCTGGATGCGCTTGACAAAACCGGCGAACTCCCAAAGATGGTTCTTTATTCGCTCAATAACAGCGACAACGAGATGATTGACACTGTAATCGGCTGTTTCCAGGGGGAAGGCATTGCGGGCAAACTCCAGCATGGTGCAGCGTGGTGGTTCAACGACACCAAAACCGGCATGGAACAGCAGCTGACCAGCCTTGCAAACCTTTCTCTGCTCGGGAATTTCATCGGGATGCTGACCGATTCCCGCAGCTATTTGAGCTATACCCGCCACGAGTATTTCCGCCGCATCCTCTGCAACCTGATCGGCAGATGGGTTGAGGAGGGGGAATTCCCGGACGACCGCGCGCTGCTTGGCCGGATGGTGGAGGACATCTGCTACAACAATGTAAAACGCTTTTTTGGCTTCGAGGTTTGATTTCACAGTTTTTTAAGAACCCGCTGGTCTCTGCCGGCGGGTTTCTCATAGAAAGCCATGGGACAGTTTTGCCGCAGAGGCCCGGCCTGGATATTTTTGTAAGAAATTGGTGCGAAACCGTTAAAAAAGTATCAGTAAAAGGTTCCAACCATCTTGTTATTTTCGGGAAAAGCGTGTATACTTTATTATGGTTACATCTTGACCTGCGGTCCGCGCTTTCTGTGGCGGCAGGATTTGGGATGGGAAACGTCTTTTGGTATTTTTATATTCAGATAGGAGGAAACAATCATGAGTGACAAGGTTATGTCACTGGCCGACGCTCGGGAAGACGCTCTGAAGGCGACTGCTGCGCGCGAACGGCTGGTCGCGCTCTTTGACCCCGACAGCTTCGTCGAGGTTGGAACCCTCGTCCAGACCGGCTGCGGCGGCGCAGGGGTCATCACTGGCTATGGCCTTATCGAAGGCAGCCCTGTTTATGCGTTCTCTCAGGACAGCACCCGGAAATCTGGCGCGGTGGGCGCTGCTCACGGCTCCAAAATCAGAAAGATCTATGACTTGGCCTACAAAACCGGGGCGCCGGTGGTCGGCATCTATGATTCGAACGGTGCGGCCCTCTCCGAAGGGCTTGACGCGATGGCCGCTTATGGCGAGATGCTCTGCTGGGGCAACAACCTTTCGGGTGTTGTACCGCAGGTTTCGCTGGTTCTGGGCGTGTGCGCGGGCGCAGCGGCAATGGTCGCGGCTTCGGCTGATTTTGTCGTGATGAGCGGCAAAGGCGAGTTCTTCCTCAATGCGGGTGATACCCAGTCCAGCTCCGCCGAAGCGTGCGCAAAGGCCGGTGTGGTACATCTCGTGGAGGAGGACGAATCGTCGGCGATCAAAGCGGCGCGCAAGCTTGTTTCGCTCCTGCCCTCCAACAACCTCTCCGCTGCCCCGATCTGTGGGTTTACCGCTCCCGAAGGCGCAGTGAAAAAGAATGCTGACAACCTGCTGGATACGGCAGCCGGCATCGTGGATGCAGACAGCCTGTTTGAGCTCCAGCCCGCATTCTGCGCCCAGACAGCTAAAGTTGCGCTGGCAACCGTTGCAGGCTCGACGGTGGGTGTCGTCGCGGCGTCCAACAGCGGTTACCTCTGTTCCAATGCCTGCTCTAAGATTGCGCGGTTTGTTTCGATCTGTGACGCATTCCAGATTCCGGTGCTGACCCTCGTCAACTGCGAGAAGTTCGCGGTTGCGGTTGAGGGCCACGGATTCCGCGGCGGCGTGCGCGAGGTTGCGAAGCTGGCGCATGTTTACGCCGAGGCGACCACCCCGAAGATTGCGGTCATCACCGGTAAGGCTTACGGTTCCGCTTATATCGCGCTTGCGGGCCGCGGTGCGAATGCCGACTACACCATTGCATGGCCGGATGCAGTTATCAGTGCACTCAGCCCGGAAACTGCGGTTGCATTCCTCGCCGGGGACAAGATCACGGCGGAAAAATCCCGCGAACAGGTGCAGGCGGAGTACATCGCGAACGAGGCGACCTCTCTTGCCGCTGCTGAGAAAGGCCATATTGACGAGGTGGTTGATCCGGATGCAACCCGCGCCGCAGTGATCTCTGCCCTCGATATGCTGGCCGGCAAGCGGGTTTCGACCCTGCCCAAGAAGCATGGGAACATTCCGCTTTAATAGAGTTTGCCGCAATTCCAGACTGGTCCGACCCTGTTCTTTTATAGATACCCGATGATTTTGAAGGAGGATTTTACCATGAGAAGATTTAATATCACTGTGAACGGCAAAGCATACGACGTTCAAGTGGAAGAACTGGCCGCTGGCGCACCGGCTCCAGCTCCAGCTCCGGCACCTGTTGCCGCTGCCCCGGCTCCTGCACCGGCAGCAGCGCCCGCCCCGGCTCCGGCTCCGGCTCCCGCCGCCGCTGCGAATGCCACCAAGGTCAATTCCCCGATGCCCGGCAACATCCTTGAAGTCAAGGTCAAAGAGGGCGATCAGGTCAATGCAAACGACATGCTGCTCGTGCTCGAGGCGATGAAGATGGAAAACGAGATCTTTGCGCCGGTTTCGGGTACTGTGGTTGGCGTCCATGTGAAAAAGGGTGACGCGGTCAACTCGAACGACCTGCTGATCTCGATCGCATAAGGGAGGCTATATAGATGGCACAAAAGGTGAAAATCTGCGAAACCATCCTGCGTGACGCGCATCAGTCGCTGATCGCCACCCGCATGAGCATGGACGAGATGCTCCCGATCCTTCCTGCGATGGATGAGGTCGGCTTCTATTCCTGCGAGTGCTGGGGCGGTGCAACATTTGATTCCTGCATCCGCTTTTTGAGCGAGGACCCGTGGGAGCGTCTGCGTCTGATCCGCAAAAATATGCCGAACACCAAGCTCCAGATGCTTTTCCGTGGGCAGAATATGCTCGGCTACCGCCACTATGCGGACGATGCAGTGGAGTACTTCGTCAAAAAATCGGTTGACAACGGCATCGACATCATCCGTATTTTCGACGCGCTCAACGATATCCGCAACCTTGAAACCGCGATCAAGGCGACCAAAAAGACCGGGGCGCATATGCAGGCTGCGATTTCGTATACCCTTAGCCCGGTGCACAGCATCGAGTATTTCGTCAATTATGCCAAGCAGCTCGAGGATGCGGGCGCGGATTCGATCTGCATTAAGGATATGGCCGCGCTTATCACCCCGGCGGCAGCATTTGAGCTGACCACTGAGCTGAAAAAAGCGGTCAAGGTTCCGATCGACCTGCACACCCATTACACCTCCGGACTGGCTTCGATGGCGCTGCTCAAGAGCATTGAGGCGGGTGTTGACATTATTGATACCGCGATGTCCCCGCTGGCAATGGGTACTTCCCATGCAGCAACCGAGTCGATGGTTGCGGCGCTCCAGGGCACCCCGTATGATACCGGGCTTGACCTGAAGAAACTGGATGTTGTGCGTGCGCATTTCGCCAAACTCCGCCAGAAATATCTGGACAGCGGCCTGCTCAGCCCGAAGGTCATGGGTGTCGATGCGAATACCCTTACCTATCAGGTTCCTGGCGGTATGCTCTCCAACCTCGTTTCCCAGCTGAAACAGGCGGGCAAAGAGGATAAGTTTGAGGATGTGCTCAAGGAAGTCCCGAACGTCCGTAAGGATTCCGGTTATCCGCCGCTCGTCACTCCGACCTCTCAGATCGTCGGTACACAGGCTGTGTTCAACGTGATCCTCGGAGAGCGGTATAAGATGGTCACCAAAGAGTTCAAGGCAATGGTTAAGGGTGAGTATGGGCGTACGCCTGCGCCGATTGACCCTGCGTTCCGCAAGAAAATCCTGGGCGATGAAGCGCCGATCGAGTGCCGCCCTGCCGACCTGATCCCGCCCGAGCTGGATAAGCTGCGCGCAGAGTTCCCGCGTGAATTCTACGAGCAGGAAGAGGATGTCCTGACGATGGCAATGTTCCCGCAGGTTGCCCCGAAATTCTTCGAGGCCCGCAGGGATAAAAAGTACGGCGTGGACAGCCATGGCGATAAGGAAAATAAAGTGCATCCGGTCTGATCCCGTATCAACCGGTTCGTCAACCGGAGAAGGTGCGTCCAGATGGGCGCATCTTCTTTCGTTTGTTTGCAAAAAACAGACACCGCAGACAGCGGTGCCCGTTTTGATCTCTTGCAGTTTTTTATCTGAAACAGGTCTGCCGTATGGGAAGTCCAGATGGTATCTTCCCGCGGCGGAACACCTGTGTGGGCTATCCGTTCAGATAGACCTTCTCCACATACTGCGAGGTAAACGCCCGCATGGTGGAGAAGTAGCCCAGTTGCAGGCGGACGATGTCCCCGACCTTGTATTCCTGCTGGCTGTCGGTCACATCCAGCATCAGATGGTCGGAGCTGGCGCCCAGCGGGATGATCCCCGGGTCCACCGGTGTGGTGGTTTCCAGATCGAAGTCCTGCTTGCCCAATGCACACACCGCTTTCCGGCGGCAGCTGCCCCGGTCCACAAAGGTGGGCTTTTTGCCGTAGGAGTCGGTACCCACCACGCCCCACGGCAGCGAAGGCTTATCCTTTAGCTCGACGATCTCACATTCCAGCGTAAACACATCCCGGTGGGTGCCGGGCAGATACTGGTATTTGGCCCGCTCCTTGCCGAATAAAAGGGACTCCCCCAGCCGCAGATGATTGACCCCCTGCGGGATGCCATTCCGCAGCATCAGGTCGATGGTGGCAGAGTTGCCCCCGCTGACAATCGACAATGGGTGGCCAGCGGCCTCCCCCGCGCGGCGGGCAAGGTCTGCCAGCAGACCCAGCTTTTCGCTGTCCGACTGGATAAACGAGAAACAGGTCAGGTTGACACCTACGCCGTACAGCTCTGCACCCGGGAGCTTTTCGACTCTGGCGGCTACATCCAGCAGCTCGTCATAGTCCACATAGCCCTCCCGGATGTCGCCCAGGTCCGCCATCAGAATTACTTTGTGTCTGCGTCCCTGGTGGTGTGCGGCATCCGCCACCGCCCGGATGACCTCCCACTCCGAGTGGAGGGCAGCGTCAGCATACCGGGCGGTGTCCTCCGCTTCGCTGCGCATCGGAGGGCGGATGAGCCATTTTTCCGCGGGAAGATTGTTCAGACGTTTCAGATTGGATACCCGGGAATCTCCCAGCATGGTCAGCCCGCCGTCCAAATAGGCTTTCGCGATCTTGGGATCGCCGCAATACACCTTGGTTACGCCGGTAATCTGGATGCCATGCTGATCGCAAAGCCCTTTGACCGTTTTTACATTCTCTCTCAAATGCTCCAAATCAATAGATACACGAGGATACATAACTGTCCCTTCTCCTTTGCCAAGAGATTCCCGGTTGCATGACACTTAGTTCCAGTAATCGGTCTTGCCCTGCAGGCCGACAGTGGATGCCTTGAAGGTCGGGTTTTTGCCCTCTTTTTTCTGGTTTGCATAGTCGACCAGCGCTTTGATTGCAGGGGTACCCAGCAGGCAGATGACCGGGATGTTGATGATTGCCATGATGCCCATGAGAACATCCGCCAGATCCCAGACAAGGCCCATGCTCAGGCCCGCGCCCACAAAGATCACCAGGGATGCGACAATTCGGAAGCAGAGCATAAACTGTTTGGATGGGACCTTGTTCATGATGTAGATGAGCAGGTTGTCAACATAGTAGAAGTTGCCCAGCAGGGTAGTGAAAGCGAACAGGACCATCGAGATGGTGATGAAGATGGGTCCAAAGCCGCCCAGCGCGTTCTGAAGCGCAGCCTGCACATAGGGGGCACCCGCCAGCTCCGCGGTCGGCTCTACGCCGGAGCACAGGCACATCAGAGCGGTGCAGGTGCAGAGCAGCAGGGTGTCAATAAAGACCGACAGCATCTGGACCAGGCCCTGTTTGACCGGGTGGCTGACCTCAGCGGCAGCAGCGGCGTTCGGAGCCGAACCCACGCCCGCTTCGTTCGAGAACAGGCCGCGCTTGATGCCGTACATCACGCAGGAGCCGGAGAAACCGCCGAAGATCGCGCTGAAGTTAAACGCCTCGGCAAAGATTTTGACCAGCACGCTGGGGAGCAGGTTGATGTGGAGCAGGGTAACGATCAGCGCCACCGCAATATAGAGGATACCCATGAACGGGACAACCGCAGAGGTGACATGAACGATACGTTTGCCGCCGCCCATCAGGCAGTAGCCAACCAGAACAGCCAGGATGCCGCCGATGACCCAAGGGGTAACGGTGGGATTGTAGAAGCTGTAGCCGCTGAAAGTAGACTGGAGGTTGTAGGACGCCAACATGTTGAAGCCGCCGGCATAGGTGAGGGTCATACTGACTGCGAAAAGCAGGGCCAGTGGACGGTTATGCAGGGCCGCTTCGATATAGTAAGCCGGGCCGCCGTAGCTGCTGCCATCCGGATGGCGTTTTTTGTAGATCTGGGCCAGTGTGCTCTCGATGAATGCGGACGCTCCGCCGAGGATGGCGATGACCCACATCCAGAACACCGCACCATAGCCGCCAAGGCAGACCGCGGTTGCGATACCGACGATGTTGCCGGTACCTACGCGGGAGGCGGTGGAAACCATCAGCGCCTGGAAGGAGGAAACGCCGCCTTCCTTATCTGGTTTTTCCATAACGACCTTGATGGATTCCTTGAACATACGGAACTGGACAAATTTCGTGCGGAAGGTGAACCAGATTCCGCCGCCCAGCAGGATGATAATCAGGATATAGCTGTACATAAGGTTGCTGATCTGACCGATCAAGCCGGCAAATGCATCATACATAATCAATTCTCCTTTATTCTTTTGTAGGAGAGATGAGAGACCCTCCTCAGGATCTGCGCCTCCTATATCTGGAAATTGCGATTCTACAGCACGCCGCACAGTTTGTTTACATAGTCATCCAGCACAGAAAGCTTACCAGCGGGTTGTTACCCGCCCTTTCAAAGCAAGCCCTTGTTTTTATAAATCCGAATCAGATTTTCATTAGAATTCGCGTGCTGTTATTACAGCACGCAACCCCAAAGCCCTTTGGGGTTGCGGAAAAATGCGGTTTGGGTGTGATATTACCCAGCAACGGTCTCGGGTTCAGAAAACATATGCAGTCCCATCCGCTCGGAGAGGAACTCGAGCATACGCACGCCTCCGATACTGTTGCCCTTTGCGTCGAGCATGGGATGGAACACACCGATGCCCATACGTTTTTCTACTGCTGAGAGGATACCACCGCCGACGCCGCTCTTGGACGGGATTCCTACCTTGACTGCAAACGCCCCTGAACTGTCGTAGAGCCCGCAGGTGACCATAAACGTTTTGGCGATCCGCACCTGCCAGCCCTCTGCAATCCGTTCGCCGGTTACCGGGTTGACGCCGTTGTTGGCGAGCACCATTCCCATCCGGGCGAGATCCGGCGCGGTGACTGCAACCGAGCACATGCGGAAATACTGGTCGAGATAGTACTCCACATCGACGTCGCTTGGCAGAATCCCTTCGCTCTGCATAAAATAAGCCATCGCGCGGTTGCGCTTGCCTTCCTTCTTTTCCGAAAGATAGACCGCTTCGTTCAGTCCGATCTGGTCGTTGCCGCAAAACTTTCGGGTTAGTTGGAGCATAGCCTCAAACGGGTGTTCACACTGGATGCAGCTTGCTACTACAATTGCTCCCGCGTTGATCATTGGATTGGAGGGTTTGGCGGTGTTGGTCTCCAGCCGGATGATCGAGTTGAAGGCGTCTCCGGTCGGCTCCATCCCCACACGCTTGAACACTGCGTCGTAACCAGAGGTTTGAAGTGCAAGGATCAGCGAAACCACCTTGGAGATACTCTGCATCGTAAACGGGACATCCGTATCGCCTGAAATCAGCGTTCTGCCGTTCGGCAGGGCGATTGCCGCGCCATAACGCGTGGGATCAGCCTTGGCAAGTTCAGGGATGTAGGAGGCAACCGCGCCGGTCTTTGGAAAAGATTTTGCGTAGGTAACCGAGTCGTCCAAGAGCTTCTGCATCAGGCTGATGTCCTCCACAGTTTGTACCATAGACGCTCACTCCTTTCTTTGTCGTATTTCATGAATTTACCTGGATTTTTTGACTTGACTTTTGTGCGTTTGTGCTGTATCTTGTCTGTATTATACCATAATTTTGTGCAATGCGCTAATAATTATTGTAAATATCCTTATTTCAAATTCCGATAATAGAAGTTTTAAACAAATTATGCAGAGCTTATTTGATGTACTATATAAAAAAATTGTAGAAACAAACGAAATCCTAATCAAAAGCTTGGGTAAAATGATGATGGGGGGAACGATCATGAACCTGAAACAGCTTGAGTATTTTTCCGTAGTCGCGCAGTACGGGTCCATCAATAAAGCTGCGCAGGCGCTTTACGTCTCGCAGCCGCATCTGAGCCACATCCTTCAGGACCTTGAGGAGGATATTGGTACCGCACTGCTGACCCGCACCAAGAAAGGGGTGCAGCTAACCGAAGAAGGCAGACATTTTTTACAGCATTCTCAAAAAATTCTGGGCGAAATGAACCAGTTACAGGGATTGTTCCACAAGCAGGAACGGTCGGGAAATACCTTCCGGGTATCGATGACCAAATTTTCCCATACAATGGAATCTTTTATCGACATTCTAAACCAGTGGTCGCAGGAACCGGAACTGTCTTTCCGGCTCAACGAAGGCTCTTCGATGGACGTGATTGCTGATGTGGAAAGTGGATATTCCGATCTGGGGGTGCTCCACTTCGAGTATACACCCGATTCCCCATTCCCACGGATTTTTGAGGAAAAAAAGCTGGAATACCGGCATCTTTCAGAGATCCGCCCGCATATCGTTTTAAGCCAGAACCATCCGCTGCTCCGTGTGGGACATGCCCCCACCCTCGGGGAGTTCCGGCCATATGGATTTGTCCGGTATATCGGGGAATATGAGGATTTTACCTACAACCTTTCGATCAACGGTGTACACTATGATCTGGACGATTCGCCCAAGATTGCCAGCGTCTATGGGCGGGCGTCGCTGCTCCATCTGATCTCGGCTACCGACTTTTATACAATCGGGATTCAGGAGTTCGGCCGGCAGGCTGGCTGCTATGGATGCACCTCGATTCCGATCCCGGATTGTGACAATAAGCTGGAGTTTGGATATATTGTCCGCCTTGGCACGCCGCCATGCCGGGCTGCTGCGGAATTCATCAAAAACCTCTCCGGCCGCCTCAACGGCCAGCTTCCCCGATAGGGGCAGAACCTGTTTTATGATCTTTGCACAAGTTTTTTTCAGGTAAGAGAACCCTTGTCGCCGCGGACCACAAACTGGCGTGGCTGGGAGGCGCCTGCACGCGGAGGTACCTCCTAATCAAACAGTCTTTTTGCAAGAGATGAGAAACAGTCCCCTCTTCCGTATAGCTACTCCCTGCATACAGTGATGATCACGACTTCCGGCCGGTTGCACACTCGCGGCAGGAGCATATAATGTGAAACACCGCGGCTTACCACATGGGTAAAGGTAGGATGTCGATACATCCCACCCGCATACGGTGGAAGCAGCCCCTGATTTGGGGCGTAAAGGCCATTGAGCAGGCCGGGAATGCGTACCTGCCCGCCATGCGCATGCCCTGACAGCACCAGATCAAACGGCATTGCGCGGTATGCAAAGACCTTTTCGGGACGGTGGGAGAGCAGTATCCGCAATCGGTCCGACTGCTCAAGGCTGGAAAAAACCGTCTGTGCATCGTGCAGCCATCCTCCCGCGAACTGGTAGGAGGGATGTTCGGGGTCATTCAGCCCGCCGATGCAGATGGGGATCCCGGCAACTGTCACCTCCTCCCAGCTGTTGCACAGGCAGTGCACCCCGTACCGCCCCAGCAGGCGGGGGATCGTCGCGAGCTGTTGGGAGCGGCACTCATGGTTTCCGAGCGAAAAATAAAGCGGTGCAATCCCCTGCACCCGCTGAAGGAGGTCTGCGGCGCCGTATTGGGGCCGGATGTCGTCCACAATATCCCCTGGCATCGCGATCAGGTCGGGGTGCTCCTGCTGCAGCAGGGCAGCAAGTGCTTCCCGCCGTTTTTGGGACAGCTCGCTGTGCAGGTCGGAGACGACCGCGAGCCGCAGGGCTTTCCCTTTGGGAATGCGCGAGGTTTTTATCGTATATTGCCGCACAGTAATCCCGCTGTGACAGGCAGCATAAGCGGCGGTACAGCCCACCAGCGCGGGCAGAAGCAGTTTTCGTTTCATAACAGCAGTTCTCCGATCACGAAATTTGATAACAGAAATCCGGATGGCGTCAGACGCAGACCATCCTCATCACAGAACAGCAACCCGCCCTTTTGCAGGGGGCGGGCTTTTTCATGCAGGGGCGTTGGATCAAAACCGGGAAACCGGCTGGCGAGTGCATCCCAGGTTACCCCCTCCGTGAGCCGCAAGCGCAGCATCAGATATTCCTCTGTATCCCCGCCAGGACCGTCATCCCGCAGAAGCGCGAATTTGTCCGGCGCCTCCAGGAATCCCCGCAGATCCCGCGGAAAATACCGTCTGCGCCCTCCAATAAACGAATGTGCAGACGGGCCGATCCCGAGATATTCCCGGCAATCCCAGTATTTGCAGTTGTGGCGGGCGATCCGCCCGTCCCGCGCGAAGTTGCTGATTTCATACTGCTGATAGCCGCGCTGCTCAAGTGTTTCCACCGCGTGCAGATAAGCATCCGCCTGCCCATCCTCGTCCGGACAGCGGGAGGCGGCTCCCTCCCGGCCGAATGGGGTATCCGGTTCGATCTTGAGCAGATAAGCCGAGACGTGTTCCGCACCAACCTCTGCACAAAGATTGGCCGCGCGGTCGATGTCGGGCAATGTTTGTCCGGGGGTAGCAAGCATCAGATCGAGTGAAAGATGGGAAAATCCTACCCGGTATGCCGCATCCACCGCATCCCGCACGCTGGCGATGGTGTGCATCCGTCCAAGCCGGGCAAGTTGTTGGTCGTCAGCGCTCTGCATCCCCAGCGAAAGACGGTTGGCACCCGCATCCCAAAGGCGGGCAAGGGTGTCTGGCAGGGCGGAACACGGGTTGCACTCGATGGTGACCTCGGCATCCGGCCGGATGCCGAACCGGCTGCGTACCCCATTGAGCAGGCGGACAAGCCGTTCTCCTCCCAGAACCGACGGGGTTCCCCCGCCAAAATAGACGGTATCGAGCGGTGCAAGGTCGAACGGGACCTGCGCCAAGGCATCCAGAACCGCCCTGGTATAGGCATCCATCAAGGATGGGTCGGCGCCCACCGAGTAAAAATCACAATAGGGGCACTTGCGCAGGCAAAATGGAATATGAAGATAGAGCGCATCGCACAGCATACGCAGCTCCCCTTCCTTTGTGGTATAAGAACCCGTATTCACAACCGTTCGACACCGTCTGAGCGGGTCTTTTGCCGGCCTGCCGCGTTGAAAAATCTTGTGATTATGAATACAGGTTCTAAAAAGAGGAATCGGAGGGACTTCCGATTCCTCCCGGTCTGCCGGTTAGAATGACAGGGTGCTTTTTCTTTTGTAAAAAGCACCCTGCAACAGGGGTTGGGCAGCGCTTCGGCTGGGACAAAGGCTGTCGAATGAAAACAGGTTTTAAACCATCAATCGTTCTGGTCCAGCTTGAGCACTGCGGTAAATGCTTCGGGCGGCACCGAAACCGACCCGAGCTGGCGCATCTTTTTCTTGCCTTCCTTCTGCTTTTCAAGCAGCTTCTTTTTCCGGGTGATATCGCCGCCATAGCATTTCGCAAGCACGTCTTTGCGCAGCGCCTTAACCGTTTCACGGGCGATCACCTTGCCGCCGATCGCCGCCTGAATCGGGATTTCAAACATCTGGCGCGGGATGTGCTCCTTGAGATTTTCGGCCATCCTGCGGGCGCGCGGATAGGCTTTTTCGGCATGGGCGATGAACGAAAGCGCGTCAACGATCTCGCCATTTAATAGGATGTCGAGCTTGACCAGTTTGGAGGGCTGGTAGCCGCACAATTCGTAATCAAAGGAGGCATACCCCTTGGTACGGGACTTGAGCGCATCGAAAAAGTCGTAAACAATCTCGTTGAGCGGCAGCTCATAATGCAGCTCAACCCGGTCGGTATCAAGATATTTGGTATCCAGATAAACCCCGCGCCGGTCCTGGCAGAGGTCCATGATATTGCCGATGTAGGCGGTTGGCGTGAAGATATTCGCTCTCACGAACGGTTCCTCCGCCGAGGCAATCAGCGCCGGGTCTGGGTAGCTGGTCGGGTTGTCAATCCAGCGCTCCTCCCCGTTGGTCAGCCTGAGCTTGTACACAACGCTCGGCAGGGTGGTGATAATATCGAGATTGAACTCCCGCTCGAGCCGCTCCTGTATGATCTCCATATGCAGAAGCCCGAGGAACCCGCACCGGAAACCAAACCCCAGCGCAACCGAGGTTTCGGGTTCAAACGAAAGGGAGGCATCGTTGAGCTGCAACTTTTCAAGCGCATCCCGCAGGTCGGGATATTTCGCACCATCGAGCGGGTAAATACCCGAAAAGACCATCGGCTGCACCTTGCGATAGCCGGGCAGCGGTTCCGCAGCGGGATTTTGTGCATCGGTGACCGTATCGCCGACCGCCGTATCCCGCACAGTTTTGATAGAAGCCGCGAGGTAGCCGACCTGCCCTGCAAAAAGCTCCTGCCGGGGGACAAGGGTGGTCGCGCCCATAACGCCGCATTCGACTACGGTAAATTCGGCCCCGGTGGCCATCATGCGGATCTGCATACCTGGACGTACGGTTCCTTCCTTGACCCGCACATAGACGATGACCCCTTTGTAACTGTCATAGTAGCTGTCGAAGATCAGCGCACGCAGCGGGGATTCCGCCTCCCCAGATGGAGCCGGGATATCGGATACAATCCGCTCGAGCACCGCATGGATATTCTCCCCGGTCTTGGCGGAGATACGCGGCGCATCAAGGCAGGGCAGCCCGATCACGTCTTCCACTTCATGGGCAACCCGTTCCGGTTCAGCCGCCGGCAGGTCGATCTTGTTGATGACCGGCATCACTTCCAGGTCATGCTCGATCGCAAGATAGGTGTTGGCGAGGGTCTGCGCCTCGATCCCCTGCGATGCATCGACGATCAGCACCGCACCTTCACAGGCGGCCAGTGACCGGGAAACCTCATAGTTAAAGTCAACGTGTCCGGGGGTGTCGATCAGGTTGAAATGGTAGTCCTCACCATTGTCCGCGTGATAGGTCAGAGAAACCGCCCGCGCTTTGATCGTGATGCCCCGTTCCCGTTCGATCTCCATATTATCGAGAATCTGTGCTTCCATATCCCGCTTGGCGACCGTCTCGGTCTGCTCAAGAATCCGGTCTGCCAGCGTGCTCTTCCCATGGTCGATGTGCGCAATGATGCAAAAATTGCGGATATTTTGTCTTTGATCTGCCATATATCTCCTGCCGTTTCCACCCATTCAGACGGGCTGTTTTTCATTTCTTATAGTATTGTCAAAACACTGAAAGACAAGCGCCTGTTTTTAGAACCTGTATTCATAATCAGAGGATGCCGGATGGGCGAGGGATTTTGCTGCCCTGCAAGGCGAAAAAACGCAGACAATACTTTGTGTATTGCAAGATTTTTCAACGCGGCAGGCCGGCAAAAGACCCGCTCAGACGGTGTCGAATGGTTGTGAATACGGGTTCTTAAACAGTTCAATTATAACATACGCTTTTGTAAGGATGCAAGAGCAGTCCGGTACAGCCCGGGGATGAAAAAGGATAAAAATGAATTGCGAAAGAGGCTTTTAAGGAAAAGTCCCTCTTTCGCAATCTTTCATCCAACGAATCATACTGGTGATGGACAGACTGTTCATTCCTAAAAGCCCTCTTTGCCGCTCTTGCAGCGGCTTTTTCCAAAAATGAGAGATTTTAGATGTTGGCTGTGTGCACGCGGCGGCAAGGACGCCAGCATTCGATCTTGCCCCCTTTTTAAGAAGGAGGGACAAATCTTCCGTTATTTTTCCATCAGCGATCGGAGCTGTTTGCCGAGGTCATCTGCGAAGCCCTTCACACAGTCGATCATCTCGTTCAGCCCGGCTTCGATCTCGTTGGTATCCGTTTCCTGGAAATAGTCCTTTGAACGGGTTTTGCAATACCGCTTCACCATCTGTTTCATTCGTTCGGCCTGTGGCTCGGTCAGCCGTTTCCCGGCCAGACGCAGTTCGTGCAGGGCGTTAGCGCAGTCATCAAGCAGCTCCTGATATTCATTTTCAACCTGCTTACGAAACCGGGCGGTCATCTGCGCCTCATCCACCGGGTCGATAAACCGCAGCTCGACGATCGACGCTTCCCCGCCCATCTGCCGGATTTTCTGGGCCAGCATCGAAAACTGCTGCATCGACTGGGAGAAGTTTGGCAGCACTGCGACCCCTTGTTTAAAATATTCCGCCCCGCATTCCTTGAGTTTGCGCCAGATATAGACCCGCGCCTTGGAGGGGCTGACCGGTACCGTATAGCCCAGAGCGAGCCAGCTTTTGCGATGCATATGCCCACCGCCTTTTCTCTGTTTTTTCTGATTAAATTGTAACGGCCGTTACGTGGATTGTCAAGAGATTTTCCGGCTGGCGGGCTTTTTCCCGCCGCTCAAAAGCAACGGGTTTGATTTAAGCAGGTGGGCTGTCACGGTGCTCTTTTTCGATGATGTAGGACGGGAGGCTTCGTTGGCACCCATTTTTTTCATAGAACAGCTCCACACCCGGTTGCGCGCCAAAATACAGCATGGTTGGGGTATCCCTTTTTGCGAGTTGGAGCAGTCTGCTGCCGATCCCCCGCTTTTGGTATTCCGGAAGGACAAGCAGTTCGGTGATGGTTCCAAAATAATATCCGTCAGAAAGAATCCGCAGGCAGTCCACAAGCGTCCCGTCATCGTAGGCGGTTATGTTTATGGTTTTTGAGAGCGCGAGCTGTGTTTTATCCATGTCATAGTTACCGGGCCATATCTTGTTGACAAATGGTATAAATAATGATGAGTTTAACTGTTTGTCATCTTCTCTGTATTCCATTCTTTCCCCTCCTATACAGATTCCGGCTTGTCAATCCTGTGCATGTAAGATTTCACGCAGAAATTCGCCAATGGTGCTGGGAAGGGACTCTTTGGTTGCTTTGCAGGACAGGAAGATGCGGAACCAGTCCGCCGCCACAAGCACCAGGCCCGACAAAAACGCGGCCCGCAGATAGAGCAGCAGTTTCCCAGCCATGAGGCTGATCGGACCGATACAAAGCGCGAAAAAGATGAACGCACATATCATCAGATATTTGAGAGGATCGGCAAGGCTTTGGAACTGGTAGCAAACAATTGATGTCCGGTCGTTTTCCCCTGCTTTCATGGTGCCATAGACAGTATAAATGATTCTCGAACGGCCATCAGCTTCAAAATATTCTGACTGCGCCAGACGAAACCAGCGGCCCCATAGAAAACCGCGGGGTGCATCGCTGTCCTTGCCCCCAGAGGTCGCCCCCTGTAGTGCTGTGCGGCACTGCCCCGGGGTATAATCGCTTGTCAGAGTAAAACGGTGAAACATAAAAGCTCGCCTCTTTCTGTCAAAAATGGTTTGGGCAGGATTAAGTATACCATGTCCCCGCAGGCAGTTCAATTCTTTCGGTCAAATAACGCCAAATAACAGGTGAATTTTGCTTGCAATTTACCACGTTAAATGGTAGAATACTATATTATCTTTTTTATATTTTTGGGAAAGAAGATGGTATACCATGTCTGTGAAAAATCTGATTCTGCCGCCCCATTATTTTTCCAAGCTCGACATCATGGAAACCGAGGTTGCAATTAAGCTGGCCAAGGATACCTTCGAGCGGGAACTGGCGGAGGCGCTTTCGCTTACCCGTGTTTCGGCGCCGCTTTTTGTGCGCCCCGAGACCGGCCTGAACGACGACCTCAACGGGGTGGAACGCCCTGTCCGGTTTGATATTCTGGAGCTCCAGGCTGATGTTGAGATCGTCCATTCGTTGGCAAAATGGAAGCGGATGGCACTCGGCAGGTATGGTTTCGCGCCCGGAACCGGCCTTTATACCGATATGAACGCGGTCCGCCGGGATGAGGACCTGGATAATATGCATTCGGTCTATGTGGATCAGTGGGATTGGGAAAAGGTGATTACCCGGGAGGGGCGGTCGTTCGAGACGCTGAAGTCCGCTGTTCGGTCGGTGATGTATGCGCTGCGCAAAACACAGGATGTGCTCTGCCACCGGTTTACCGCGCTCGAACGGTATCTGCCGGAAGGAATCCATTTTATTACCAGCCAGGAGCTAGAGGATCTTTATCCGGAAAAGACGCCAAAACAGCGGGAGGACGCGGTCGCCGAAAAATATGGGGCGGTGTTCATCTCGCAGATCGGTGGGGCGCTCCGATCGGGCAGGCCCCACGATGGACGCGCGCCCGACTATGATGACTGGTCGCTAAATGGGGATATCCTGATCTGGTATCCGGTGCTTGGCCATGCGTTTGAGATCAGCTCCATGGGCATCCGTGTGGACGCCGAAGCGCTGCGTCGGCAGCTTGCAATCGCCGGATGCGAGGAACGTGCTGCGCTGCCGTTTCACAGGAAACTGCTGGAAAACCAGCTTCCGCTCACGATGGGCGGCGGCATCGGGCAGAGCCGGATCTGCATGGCGCTGCTTCAAAAGGCGCATATCGGAGAAGTACAGGCGTCGGTCTGGTCGGATGAGATGCATGACGCCTGCGCAGCTTCGGGAATTCACCTGCTGTAACGAAATGGCTATCTCTACGGCTTTTTAAAGTTTTACTCAATTTTTTTCAAAAAATTGTGGGGTCAAGGGGCAGAGCCCCTGATGCGCTCCGCACTGCGAGCCGCAGCGAAGCGTTTCGAGCGCAACCCGCCGAAGGCGGGCTCTTAGCGCGAGATGAGCGCGGAACGCTTTATCCTGTGAAGCGCATTTTTCAGGTGAATTGCCGCGAAGCGGCAAGAGGGGGCTTTTTGCAAGAGAAAAAGCCCCCCTGTCGAAGGCACAGAACAGACTAAAAAATTGGCTTTGGCTCGAAAGAGATAGAGGAGGAGTTTTATGGAAACCTATGCGGAAAAGTCCCGGGATCTGAACAAACTGTTCGGTTCCCGGGTGTTCGGAGATGCAGCAATGCGTGAGTACCTCTCCAGAGAGGTTTATGAGGGGCTGAAACATACGCAGAACAGCGGCCAGCCGCTTGACCCGGCGATGGCAAAAGCAGTGGCGTCCGGGATGATGAACTGGGCGCTCTCGCTCGGCGCCACCCATTATACCCATTGGTTCCAGCCGCTGAGCAATATCTCGGCTGGCAAACACGATGCGTTCATCGAGCCGACCGGCAATGGAGAGATTGTACTCGACTTTTCACCCAAGGCGCTGGTCAGGGGGGAGCCGGACGCATCCTCCTTTCCGTCGGGCGGGCTGCGCGCCACCTTCGAGGCCCGGGGATATACCGCGTGGGACCCCACTTCCCCGGCGTTTGTCAAGGACGGCACCCTCTATATCCCCACCGCATTCTGTGCCTATACCGGTGAGGCGCTCGACCAGAAAACCCCGCTGCTGCGGTCGATGGAGGCGGTCAACCATGCGGCTGTGCGGCTGCTGCGGCTGCTCGGCAACACCACCTCAAAATGTGTCATCCCGACGGTGGGCGCCGAACAGGAATATTTTTTGATCGACCGCGGGCTTTATGAACAGCGGCTCGACCTCAAAATCTGTGGACGGACCCTGCTCGGTGCGAAGCCCCCAAAGGGACAGGAGCTGGATGACCACTACTGCGGGCGGATCCGCCTGCGGGTGGCCGAATTCATGAACAAGCTGGATGAGGAGCTTTGGGCGCTCGGCGTGCCCTCCAAGACCAAGCACAACGAGGTTGCGCCTACCCAGCACGAGATGGCCCCGGTCTACGACCAGGCGAACGTTGCCTGCGACCATAACCAGCTCACCATGGAGACGATGCGCTCGGTCGCCAAAAAGCTGGGACTGGCTTGTCTGCTCCATGAAAAGCCGTTCAACGGGATCAACGGTTCGGGCAAGCACAACAACTATTCGCTTGCCACCGACGATGGGATCAATCTGCTTTCCCCTTCCAAAGACCCGATCAAAAACCGGCAGTTCCTGCTCCTGCTGGCTGCGTTTCTCCAGGCGGTGGACGAGCATGCTGACCTGCTGCGCGCCTCGGCTGCTTCGGCGGGCAATGACCATCGGCTCGGTGGTTTTGAAGCGCCTCCCGCGATCATCTCGATCTTCCTGGGAGAAAGCCTGACACAGTCGCTGCTCGATGCGGCAGAAGGGGCGGTTCTGGGCAAAGCACAGCGGGAGCTGCTCCGGACAGGTGTTTCTGCACTTCCGGAACTTGTAAAGGACGATTCCGACCGGAACCGTACCTCCCCATTTGCTTTTACCGGCAACAAGTTTGAATTCCGCATGGTCGGCTCGGCGCAGTCGATCGCGCTCACCAATGTGGTGCTCAATACCGCTCTGGCAGATGTATTTACCCAGTTTGCCAACCGCTTGGAGCAGTCCGAAGACCGGGACAGCGAGATCGGTTCGATCATCGCTGACACGGTCAGCCGGCATGGGCGGATCATCTTTAATGGCAATAACTACGCAGAAGCCTGGGTCGAAGAGGCCAAGCGCCGCGGGCTTCCGATCCTTGAAACGGCGGTCGAGGCGTTTGACCGGCTGATCCTGCCCGAAAATATCGCGCTGTTTGAGCGCTACGGGGTATTTACCCCGGCGGAATGCCAGTCCCGCCATGAAATCCTGCTCGAAAATTATGGGAAGATCATCAGCATTGAGGCAGCCACCATGATCGAGATGGTCCGGCAGCAGGTCTATCCGGCAGTGGTGCAGTATGCCGGGCAGGTTGCGCACGCGGTCAATGAACTGAAGCAGGCCGGGATGCACAGCCAGTCGGCCGAGACGATGCTGAAAAGCCTCACCGCGCTGACCGACCAGATTGATTCCGAATTGACAGCTTTGCGGGAAGCGTATGCCCGCAGCCAGTCGATCGAGGATGTGCACGCGCACGCAACCTTTATGCGCGGCACGATCCGCGTCTGCATGGGGAGCCTGCGCACCTCCTGTGATGCTGCCGAAAAAATCATGTCCCGGGAGAGCTGGCCAATTCCAACCTATACCGATCTGCTGCTCCGCGTTTGAGCAAGCCCTTCAGGACTTGCTTTATAAAGAGAGGAATCTGTCGATTCCTCTCAAAATTAAGAAAGGGCTGAATGGAAATGGCAAAATTGAATCTGGGCGAAAACGAAAAAATGATCGCACAGGCTGCGGCTTCCCACATTGTGAAATTTATGATGCTGCCGCAGGCGAACCCGGGCACCCTGTATGTGACCAACCTGCGGGTGTCCTTTGACCCGTCACAGGGGAGAGCTTCTTCCGCATTTGAGTATGCGCTTGAAGAGATTGCATCGTTCTCGACCGGCATGGCGAACACCATCAATCTGCGGCTCAAAAATGGGGAAGAGCACAAGATTACCGGGATGTTCAACAAAAAGCTGATTGAGGCGCTCCAGAGCGCGGGCGTGAGCAGGGCATAAGCCGGACAGCGTCCAAATCAACAGGAAAAGGCAGCTCGGGTTTCCCGCGCTGCCTTTTGACCTTGGGAGGTTTTCAGGATGAGATATGAATATGTGGAAGTGCATATCAACAGGTTTTTGGGGGCAGGCTCAAAGGAGCACCGGAGGCTGATTGATGAGTATGCAGCCAAGGGATATCGCTATGTGGGGTTTATCCCTGTCAATATGACCGACTATGGGAAAATTAAGGATGTGGATTTGATTTTCGAGATAGAGGCATAGTTGACAATCGGCAGGCTTCCCGGTATGCTTTATAAAACAGATTTTAAATGAAAAGACGTCTTTTCATGATTCCCAGACTTCGTTCTGGGAATCATGGGGAATGTCGGGGAGAAGTGTCATATGGATTTCAGCGGTTTATTGTTAAAAGAGCATACAATCTGGGGCGGCCTGCGGTGGAACCTGTTGACCGAAAAGCGCCTGAAAAAAAGAAAATGTCTGGAGCAGTATGGATACAAGGTCTACTCCCAGAACGATGAGGATGGGATTATCCAGGAGATTTTCAGAAGAATCGGTGTGACCAATAAAACGTTTATCGAATTTGGCGTGCAGAATGGTCTGGAAAGCAACTGCCATTATTTACTGTTCCAGGGATGGAACGGCCTGTGGATGGACGGGGATGGGGAAGCGATTCAGGAAATTCAGAAACGGTTTTATCCGGTGCTGAAAACCGGACAGTTGGCATGTAAACGCGCGTTCATCACGAGAGAGAACATCAACCAGTTGATTTCGGAGCAGGGGTTCAGCGGGGAGATCGATCTGCTGAGCATTGATGTGGACGGAAATGACTATTATATATGGGAGGCAGTCACGGCGGTATCCCCTCGTGTGGTTATCATCGAATACAATGGAAAGCTCCCGCCTGACTGTGACTGGAAGATGGCGTATCATGCATATCATGTCTGGGAAGGATCGGACTGGCATGGGGCTTCTCTGAAAGCGTTGGAACGTTTGGGGGAGCGTTTGGGATACCAGCTGGTGGGTACCGGATTGGTCGGGGTGAATGCATTTTTTGTAAAAAAGGAGATTGCGGGAAACCTGTTCTACAAGCCCGCGACCGCAGAAGCCTTATATAACCCGCTCCGCCTGCTCATCTGCCACAAGTGCGGCCATCCCGCGCGCTATTGCCTGGCCGGGCAGCAGGAGGGGCTTGGACTGCTGAACTATGAGCCGGATGCGATTGCAGCTGCGGATTTTGGATTCCACGGACGCGAGTATCAGAACTCCGAGGCGTATGCACAATGGATGTCTGAGGTCAAAAGCCAGATCATTATCCGGGAAGATCAGGAACCAATCCATGCGGTTGCAGTTCCTTATAACATCCCTGCAGAGGTGCTGAGATCGGTCAAAAAGCCGTACAATGTAACCATCCAGGTGGAACAGGAGGAACCGCAGGTCTTGCCGGTCGAACAGGAGGCAGGGGAATTTTGCATAGCGCTCCCGGACACAGGACAGACTTTCCTGCGGATCACATTTACAGTTTCAGAGCTTTGGAGCCCGGCCGAAGTCTTGGGTACAGGGGATGGGAGATCTTTAGGACTCAATATCCATTTCAGTGAAATCCGGGCGATTGAGGATGCGGTTCCGGGTCAGGAGCCGTAAGAAGCTGTTTCGCATTTCTTGATGCAAGGGGGCTTTTTCTCTTACAAAAAGCCCCCTCTTGCCGCTTCGCGGCAATTCACCCGAAAAAAGCGCTTCACAGGATTAAAGTATTTCGCTCATTGCGATGAGCGACCAAAGGCTCTGCCTTTGGAAACCGCGATTTTTTGAAAAAAATCGAGTAAAACTTTAAATTGTAAAAAAGAAGAAATCAACCCAGCTTGTCGGGGAGGGGCCTACGGGGAGGGGTCGCCGACCCCTCGCCCGTAAGGCAAACTGAGGGGGCGTCGCGCGAAGCGCGCTTCGGGCTGAAAGCCCGAGAAGACCCCCGAAGAAGGGCGCTTGCGCCCCGGAAGTTTGGGCTGGAACCCAAACTTCCGTTGCCTCACTGCCTTTGGAAACCGCGATTTTTTGAAAAAAATCGAGTAAAACTTTAGCTTTGGAAAAAAGCGGCACCCAGCCCGGAAGGGAGGGGCCTACGGGGAGGGGTCGCCGACCCCTCGCCCGCAAGGCAAACTGAGGGGGCGTCGCGGCGTATGCCGCGCTTCGGACCGCAGGTCCGAGAAGTCCCCCGAAGCAGGGCGCTTGCGCCCCGGAAGTTTGGGCTGGAACCCAAACTTCCGTTGCCTCACTGCCTTTGGAAACCGCGATTTTTTGAAAAAAAATCGGGTAAAACTTTAGATGCTAAACAGGCCCTAAGACGCGCTGTTATCCGCAGTCTGTCTGATATTCCTCGATTGCAGGCTTTTGGAAATGGTGCCATTCGCCAAATACACAGGCGGCTGAAACTGCAAAAAGAGCTGGGACCTTTTACGGTTCCAGCTTTTTTGACAAAACAGGCAGAAAATTTACCGGCAGGATGTGCGCGGCGGCTGTCGGTACGGCTTCCTATTTTAAAAAGGGAAGAAAGCGTATTTTTAGCAGCGCGAAAAGGCGTTCGTACCAGTTGGGGATCCCTGCATCTTTTGGCGTCCAGCAATCGAGCGCGCCAAACAGCTCTGTGGTGGCATCCCAGTCGATGTTGCGGATGTGGTGTTTCCGCTGCCCTTCCGCGCGGGTCGAAACCACCAGGTCACAGCGGTTGTCCCCGCGCTGTAAAATACTTTGCCGGATGTTCACCAGTGAAATTTTGTCGGAGGGAATCACTACTGTGTGTAGATAATATCCGCTTGAATAACGAAGGGTAAAAAAATCTTGGCTTTTTGAGACGCCCGAAGAGAAAAAATCCATCAGTCTGACCCCGAGAAACCAGTAAGCCGGGATGGAGAGCATCAGCCCCGCGAATTGCAGGATCGCTGCCCAGGCTGGCAGATATCGGGTGCCCAGAAAGGATGCCAGTGGGATCAGGATACAGGGCCATAGTGGTTCAATCAGAAATTTGAAGATTGCTCCGGCGTTGGGTTTCAGTGCGCGCGGGCTGGGCTGGAATTCCGGCAGCAGCCGGTCGAGCTGGCCCATCGCGTGTTTGCGGGTCGAAAACGGGATGACAGCCGCGATGTCAGACTGTTCCTTGCCAACTCCGATCCCGTCGAGAAACACCGAGTAGAGCCGAAACAGGCGGGTCAGGAGGCTTTGGCGGATATCGATAAAACTGATCTCTTTGATCTGAAGCTGATAGAATTTTTTCGTCAGCACCCCGCCTTGCAGATGGAGCAGTTCCGCTGTCCGCCGGGTGCAGAGCCCATGTGTTTGCAGCAGGCTCATTGTGAACGCCACCATCCATCCGCCGATCAGCGCCAGCGCAGCCCCTGCTGCAATCGGGGGCAGGTGAAAGGCGATCAACCCGACTGTTAGGTGCGGAAGGTCGTTCGCCAGTCGATAGGCCAGTGCTTCGAACACCGAAAGCAGCAGGTCGGACAGCTCCTGCCCGAGAATCTGCCCCGCCTGTGAGATAAAGGTGGAGGCGATCAGAATGCCAATAAAACTATTAGATGTAAATAAAGATAAAAATATTACATTTTGTAAACCAGGACGGTATGCATAACCGCCGCCGGTTTCTGTCGGGACCGACTGCTGGCGCAGGGCTAGCACCTGTGCCGCACGATCAAACCGCAGGTAAAAGGTCAGATCCGCTTTTTTGGGGTTGCGTGCAACCGTGTCAACCCGCAGCTGCGCAATTCGGAATGGCCGCAGCCAGAAAGGATGCAGTACCGATAAGGCCGAAATTCTGGTATTTGGAATCCAGATTTGTTCCCTTAAAAATATACCTTGGGTATAATAAAGACCGGATATATCAAAATAATATCGGAAATGGTTCCACTTTTGATAGGAAAGGAACAGGATCAGGGCGACCATCAAGAGATCAAGCCAGGCACCCTGCACCCACCGGATCAGCCCGCCCTGCAATGCCGAAAGGAAACCGCGGAGCAACGGGAAGATGAGCAGGAAAAGAAATTTATAGAGATAAGTCAGGATCGAAAACGGATGGGCGTGCACTGCACGCGCCCGCCTATCCATGCGACCCTCCGTCAGGGGTGAGCGCTCCCTGTAAGAGAATCCCATCTTGCAACGGCAGCCCTGGAAGGCGAAGGGTGCTGCCTGCCGCGTAGACGACCAGCGAGCAGAGTCCAAACAACTGCTGGAGCGGCGTAGACGATACCGATACATATTGGATGCTGACAAGCGGCATTGCCTTGATGCGGGTATAGATCACCCCGCAGTGGACCACCAGACAGGCCTGGTTGATCGAATAGGATAGTTTGCGGTATTTGATCGGGTAGTATCCTATGTAAAAATAGAGGAATGCCGCGATCCAGGACGCGCTGAACAGCCACCAGGCCCAGGTACGGTTGATGGAAAAATAGGCAGTAACCGCTGAAGGGGCCACCGCTGTCACCAGCAGGCGAATCCTCCAGACGGTCAGAATGCGCAGATCAGGTTTTTGCAGGGTCATAATGGGGTCCTCCAGATAGATGATCTCTTATATAGTTTGTCTTGCAGAACGCTTTCTTCCATATTATATAGGAAAAACCGTTGGAAGAAAGCACTTTTGAAAAAATAATTGGCTTACCTCATTTGCAGAACAGGTGTGCGCCGATCCGTTTGATCACCGGACGGGTGCGGATCCATTTGTTTGAGGTCTTATCTGGATTATAATAGTAGATTGCGCCGCCTGATGGATCGGCGCCTTTGAGCGCTTCACGTGCAGCCTTGCGTGCGGATTCAGCTACAGCCTCGTTGATCTGCCCGTCGGTAATCGCCGTAAAAGCGCCTGGCTGGTAGACCACGCCGGAAATCGTATCCGGAAAGGAAGGATGCTCCACCCGGTTGAGCACCACCGCCCCAACCGCAACCTGCCCTTCGAACGGCTCCCCGCGTGCCTCCGCCGAGATAATATTGGCTAACAGCGCAACATCACTGTTGGAATAGCCGCCGTTCCCGCCCGTCTGCTGGGAGTTGTAGATTCCCAGTGCCTTTAAGGTAGCCGGGCCGACGATTCCATCCGGGTTTAGGCCGTTCTTCTTCTGAAATGCAACTACCGCTTTTTTGGTCTGTACCCCAAAGATACCATCTACCGAGCCGGTGTAGTATCCCCAGTTCTTGAGCTTCTGCTGAATCTGACGGACTTCTTCCCCGCGGGAGCCGGATTTGGAAAGAACAGATGTGACGCTGTCCAGCCGGATGGTGTAGACAGCCAGTCCGAGCAACAGGAAGCAGGCGATTGAAAGGGATATCATACGGATGATGAAAACCGAGACGGTTAATTTTTTTTCGGATTTGGACATGAATTGCTGCCCCCTTATTCAACGGATTTTTTTGTAGTATGTGGGGGAGAAGGGGATTTTATACCTCTGAAAAACAGAAAAGCATCCTATATATTGGATGCGATTGTCGAATTTTGTCAAGATTTAGTGGATGGAAATAGAAAGCAAAAAAACTTTAAAAAAAATGAAAAAAGGTGTTGACAAAGAAAGGGGAACGTGATATTATAACTAAGCTGTCTCGTGAGCGACGACACAA